>JANQFN010000378.1 GCA_028277825.1 Desulfarculaceae bacterium | reverse complement strand
TCATCCAGGGGGCCATGGGGGTCATCTGCAACCCGGAGATGGTGGCCGCGGTCTCCCAGACCGGCGGCTTCGGCATCCTGGGTTCGGCCTTTCAGGACGGCGCCGATGAACTGCGCCGCCAAATTGACGCGGTGCGCGCCCTGACCCAGCGGCCCTTCGGGGCCAATCTGACCGTGTTCAATCCCCACTGCGCCGAGATGGCCCAGGTGATGATCGACATGGGCATCAAGGCGGTGACCACCAGCGCCGGCAACCCGGCGCCGCTGGTGGACCAACTGAAGCCCCACGGAGTCAAGGTGTTGCATGTATGCCCCAGCGTGGACCGGGCGCTGAAGGCCCAAGCCGTGGGGGTGGACGCGGTGATCGCCGAGGGCGCCGAGTCGGGCGGCATACAGGGCCTGGGCGCGGTCTCCACCCTGGTCTTGGTGCCGGCGGTGGTGGACGCGGTGTCCCTACCGGTGGTGGCAGCCGGCGGCATCGCCGACTCACGCGGCTTCCGCGCCGCCCTGGCCTTGGGGGCCCAGGGAGTCCAGGTGGGAACCCGCTTCATCGCCTCGGCCGAATGCATCGCCCATCCGGCATACAAGTCTCTGCTGTGTGAAACCGACGAGACCGGGACCTTTCTGATAAAGCGCTCGGAAAAGGTGTTGGTGCGGGTGTTGCCCACCGAATTGGCCCAGCGCCTGCGCGAGGACCCCAGCGGGGAGCTGGCCGCGGCCATTCCCCGCCAAAACATCGCCAAGTCCTCGCTGGAGGGCGACCTGGAGGCCTATACCCTGGCCGGGGGTCAGGTGGCCGGCCTGATCCACGGGGTTAAGACGGTTGCCGAAATAGTTGCAGAGATGATCTCACCCGCCGGAGACTGACGGCCCGGATCGGCGCCCGCCATCAGCATGAGCGTCCCAGGGATCAGGGGAAATTCCAGCTTCGCTAAAACGCTCCTTGCAAAGGTTCTTTCATGCCTCATCGGACCAGGCCAAACCCTTAAGGCGCCCCGAAGTTAGGCCTACTTAACCCCGCACCACTCCACGATGGACAGGGCGTATATTTTGGTGGCGTCCATGAGCTCGCTGATGTCCACAAACTCGTTGGGCGCATGGGCCACCCGCAGGTCGCCGGGGCCGATGGTGACGGCCGGGATGCCGCCCAGGTTCAGGAAAGCGGCATCATCCACGGCGGCAAAGCCATAGTAAACCGGCTCGGCGCCGAGCACCGCCTCATAGGCAGCATGCACCGCCCGGCAGATAGGCGCCTTGGGGTCCACGTCAAAGGCTGGCCAGTTCAGCCGCCATTCCACTTTTGGCGGATGTTTGCGCAGCCAGGGATCGCTCTGGGCGTGCAGGGCAATGTGCGCCTCCACCTCGGCCTTGATTTCCTCGGGATCGGCCTGGGGCGGATACCACACGGCGTAGTGGATCTGACTTTCGTCTGAAATCACGAACGGCCCGCTGGGGCCGCCGGTGATCACCCCGGGGTGCAGGGTGAAGTGACCGGGCCGGGTGTAGAGGGGATGGCTTTTGGTCTGGCCCCACTCTTCTTCCAGCTGACGCAGGGCGTTGTAGACCAGCACCGCCTTGTCTATGGAGTTGACCCCCACCTCATCACCCAGGCCGCCGGCCCTGATCAGTTCGGCCCGCATGGAGGCGTGCACCGCCTTGCCCTTGATGGTTACCACCATGTAGAACAGGCCCGGCGAAGCGGGGATGATGGCCAGGCGCGCCGGCGGCTCGGAGGGCTCCACCACGATGGCCCCGTCGGCTTTGTAGCCCCGCTTGATGGCGGCGGTGGTGCCGGCCTCGTGATTCATCATCTCCTCGCCCACCACGTCTTGGATGATGACATCCCCCTGGGGACGGTAGCCGGCGGCCAAAACCGCCTTGAGGGCTACGATAGCCCCGGCGTTGCCGCCCTTCATGTCGCAGCTGCCCCGGCCCCAGATGCGGCCGTCGGCGATCTCGCCGCTCCAGGGCCCGCCGTGGTCCCAGTCCTCCAAGGGGCCGGGCGGCACCACGTCCACGTGCCCGTTGAAGATAAGGGACTTGCCTCCGCCGCTGCCCTTGTAGACCCCCACCAGATTGGCGCGGCCCTTGTCCTCCTCCCAGAGGTCGGTGGTCAGGCCCGCGTCTTCCATCACCGGCCGCAAGAACTCATTCACCGCGCTCTCGCCGCCCAACACCTCGTCGTAGACCTCGCCGGGGTAATTGGGGTTGACGCTGGGGATGCGCACCGTGTCCGCCACCAAATCCAGCAGCTCATCGCCCATACCATCCACCGCGGCCAAGACGTCTTGTTTCACTTTGGCATCGATCATCTTTCCCCTCCTGGCGATGGCGGGACGGCCCGCCCCAAAAGCGGCCATGGCCGAGCCACCCGGCCATTCCGGTCAACCCAACATGCCGGCGAGCCCGGTGCTCACCTCTTGGGGCAGGTGTTTAATGATCTGGCTGTGGACTCAGGGAAGCTAGTCTAATTTTTTCCGGTCAGGCCTAGCCTTTACGCCCGGCAAAACCCCGCATAAAGGCCACCAGCCGTTCAACCTGGTCCAAGGAGATGGCGTTGTAAATGGAGGCCCGGCAGCCCCCCACCGAGCGGTGCCCCTTCAGCCCCCCGAATCCCTGGTCCAGGGCTTCGGCCAAGAACTGGCTCTCCAGCTCCTCGCTGGCCAGGCGGAAAGTCACGTTCATGGCGGAGCGGACCTCCTTTTCGGCGGTGGGGCGGTAGAACCCCTCCGACTCATCCATGAAATCGTAGAGCAATTTGGCCTTGGCCAGGTTCTGGGCTTCGATGCCCACCAACCCACCGGCCTGGTCTTCGATCCAGGCCAGCATCAGGCCCACCACGTAGATGGCAAAGGAGGGCGGGGTGTTGTAGAGGGAATTCTTTTCGGCGTAGGTGGCGTAGTTGAGCATGATGGGGGTGGCCGGATGCGCTTTGCGCTCCAACATGTCTTCACGAATAATGACCACGCACACCCCGGCCGGGCCCAGGTTTTTTTGGGCTCCGGCGAAGATCAGCCCGAACTGTTCGTGATCCACAGCCCGGCTGAGGATATCGGAACTCATGTCCACCACCATTGGCACCGGGCTCCGGGGGAAGGACTGCCACTGGGTGCCCTTGATGGTGTTGTTGCTCACCAGGTGCAGGTAGGCTGCATCCGAAGGCACCTCGAACTCATCGGGAATGTAGCAGAAGCCGCGATCTGCGGAGGATGCGATCACCTCCGGCTCAAAACCCAGCTTTTCTGCCTGCTCTATGGCCTTGGTGCTCCAGGTGCCGGTGTCGATGAAGGCCGGGCGGCCGCCGTCGCAGAGGTTCAGGGGCGCCATGGCGAACTGCAGGGAGGCTCCGCCCTGGATGAACAGGACCCGGTAGTCATCGCCCAGCCCCATGAGCCTCTTCAAGCGGGTGATGGTTTCGGCCAGGAGTTCATCGAATTTATCCGAGCGGTGGCTGATCTCCAGCACCGACATGCCGGTCTGTTGGAAGTTGGGAAGATCCTCTTTGATTTTTTCGATAACGGGCAGGGGCAGGGCGGCTGGCCCGGGGTTGAAATTATCTATTCTCAGTGACATTTTCCTTTTCCTGCGTTTCTCAGCCTCCACTCAAGGGAGGGAAAAGCCTGACCTGGTCGTTTTCCTTAAGGACTCGATCAGGACCCACTCTGTCTTGGTTCACCAACACTATGGCTATTTCTTTGGGCTCGATGCCCAGTTGAGCCAGCAGATCGCGTACCGTCCGGCCGGCGGGGAGCGAAAGGTTGAGGCCCGCCCCGGGATCATAGGCGGACACGTGACGGCGGAGGCTGGAAGCTAGAAACACCTGCAATTTCATATATGGCTCAGCCCATTGCGGCAGCCTGCGTGCTTGCCGGCGGCGACGCCGCCGGCAAGCACGGGCAGCCCCGTGCGGGCCGGCCCGATGACCGGCAGCAACCCATCTTATTATCAGCTTCCCCTACTTTACTCCCTCGGCCCTACTCCACGATGGCCAGGATGTCTTTTTCCCGCAATATGGTGAACTCTTCCCCCTCGAATTCCGCCTCCCAACCGTGCCGTTCGGGGAACAGGACCATATCGCCGGTCTTCACGGTCATGGCCACCCGGCTGCCGTCGGCCTTGATCAGGCCCGGGCCCACCGCCAGCACTTCACCTTGAAACTGTTCCTCCTGGGCCGCCTCCGGCAGGATAAGCCCGCTCTCGGTCTGCTGAACCCGATCCAGCCTCTTGATGAATACGCGGTCGTGCAGCGCCTTGATTGGAAATGCCATCGTCATCTTCTCCTTTTGCTGACTCAGCAGAAAAAGCTACTCTTGGTGATCCTCGCCGGTCCCCTCAATAATGGGGCTCTTCTCTGTTTAGCATTTGTGTAGCTCATTTCCGGTTGAGCCGCAAGCGGACAAGTCCCCGGCCGCCTCCCTCAAGGACTATTGGTACGGGTTGTAGAGCTCCGCCGCCTCCATCATGGCCACCGCGTTGAGCAGGTTGCCGTTGGGCGGGTACTCGCAGCCCGCCGCCAGGATGTAGCCGCCACCCTGGGACATCTCCTCCAGCTGCCGCTTGCACTCCTGGCGCACCTCCTCGGGGGTGCCCATGAACAGGTATTTGGGTGGATCGACGTTGCCGGCAAACACCACCCGGCCCCAGTACTTTTCCTTGGCCTCGGCCATGGTCTCGCACTCATGGGGGATGTAGGCGTGTGACAATAAAAATGGTTCGCCCATCCACTTCAGTTGGACATCCATGTAGGGCCCTTTGCCGCAGTTGTGCACGTTGACCCCGATGCCGGCCTCGCGGATGGCGTCGGTTATGCGCTTAGCGAAGGGCGCCTCGGTCTCCTCCCAAAGCTTTTCGCTCATGATGGTTTCGGAGGCAAACAGAGTGTCAATGGTGATCGAACCCACGCCGGTGGCCGCCTGGGCCTTGACGAAGTCAATCAGAGTCAGGGTCACCTGCTCCATGGCCTCTAAGACAAGTTCCCTGTGCTTCATGCAATCCACAAACAGCTTTTCCGCCCCACGCATCATGCCCAGCACGCCCAGCGGGCCGTAGACAAAACCCATCACCGGCACTGTGGCGCCGCGCTCGTTCATCAATACATCACAGCCCTTGAGGATCTCGGCCATCCTGCCGCCGGCGGTGGGGTCCACCCGTTTGATCTTCAGGTAGTCATCTGGTGTGGCAATGAGTGGGTTGTCATAATTGGGGTGGGCGGTGTCCTCCAGGGGATACACCATTTCCTGCCCAAAATCCGCCGCCTCCACCGAGAGGTCCAAAAAAGGGCTCATGCCGTCGAAGCCGATCATCTCCTGGGCATCCAACTGGCATCTGGCGGCCAGTTCCCCGTCCTGGGACCACTCCGCGTAGCTGACCCCTTTCACCCGGCGGGTGGCCCCGCACAACAGGGGGGCCACCGGAACCCGGTCCGCCTCTTGGAAACTAGCGGCCGCTTCCACCCGTTCCGCCGCTGTCATCATTTTTTGCCTCCTGCTTCTATAATTTATCTTTTTGAGCCAGACGCGATCGCCAGGCTGTGGAGCTCCTTCACAAGCTCATTGGCTCTCTCTTCGCTCATTTGCCATCCCTCTTTTCAGAATCGGTCCCCCAAAACCCCGGTCGGGATTTCCCTCCCTTTCATCCCCAAGCGCCTCGGGCGCGAACGGACCAGGTTTCGGTATTTCCCCATCATTTATTCGATTCTTTTTCGATCAGGATCCCAATCAAGGATGTGCGGCTAAGAAACAGTGCGGTTAACTAGTAGACGGAACTGGCATTTTCAATAATTTGGGATCCCCGGGGTATATATTTCCCAACCTCGTCCCAAAGATATACACGATCAAAAGAATAATTATCAAGCAAAAAATGCGTGAAAAGTTTTTCATAATGTTATTTTTTAAAAATAAACTTGACATATTGCTCAATTTTATTCTATTTTACATTTTGTCGAAGCCTAGAGGCTGCGCGACGCCAAGCAACATTTGGGCGCAATCACGAGGAAACGGCTGAAACGCTGTCCAAAAAGTGAATAATCCAACCAAGTTAAATCTACCTTGCTCGTTTAGAACTCTGTGAGGCTGTTGTCTGCTTCCCAAAACGTTCCTGCCCTTGAGCCAATCCAGGGGGAGTGGATCGGCGGTTCTTGTCAGAGGAGATCATTAGGTCGACAACCTTTATAGGGAGGGCGCTATGTCCGACAAGGCGTTGACTTGGCTATTTTGTCTAGCCTTTGGGGTGAACATTGCTCTGGCAAGTTTTCCAGGGGTTTTCGATTGGTCCAACACCATCAAGCCCTGGGTACTGGGGATGCCCTTTGCTGCGTTCTGGCAGCTTCTCTTGTCCACCTTGGGTATCGCCTGTTTCGCGGTTTGGTACTTGGTCGAGGACAAGAGGGGTTCCTTGGAAGACGACGTCCCGGAAGCTGAGGGATAAGAACCCGTTAATTTGGTTCCCCGCCGCTTTAGCGGAGTCTTTCGGGGTTTCCTTATCTTTGCAGGAGGCAGGCAATGCAGGCATTACCGATCCTAATGATCGTCGTGTTTTTTGCTCTATTGATCTTCATCAACCGCAAACAGCTGGGCGTGAGCACCTTTACCGAGTACGCCACCGCCAACCGGGCAATCGGCACCATAGGCGTGACCCTGGCCATTTTCTCCACCTGGTACGTGGGGGCCATGTTCACCGCCTGGTCCGGCTTCGCGGTGGGCTTTGGCTTCATCGCCTTTTATGTGACGCCCTACGCCATATTCACCATCTTCACCATGTATCTCTGCGGGCCGCGCACCTTCATATGGGGTAAGAAGTACGGGCTGGACACCCAGGGCGACTTGTGCGGTTTCCGCTACCAGTCCAACGCGGTGCGGGTCATCGTGGGTGGTCTGGGAGTATTGTGGACCATCCCCTGGCTGCTCATGGAGTGGGCCACCCAGGGCTACATCTTTGAATATGCCAGCGGCGGCGTCTTGCCGGCCTGGCTGGGCATGCTCATCGGTGTCGGCGTGGTGCTGGTCTACGTGTCCCTGGGCGGCATGCGCACGGTTATCACCGCCAACATCTTCCAGGGCGCCTTCATGTTTATCGTGGGCAACCTGTTGATGATCTACATCGTCTACAAATTCTTCGGCGGGTTCGGCGCCGGCTTCGACAAGATATTGCAGCAATACCCAGCCATGTTGACCTACCCGGGCCCGGGCTGGAATCCGGCCACGCCCTACTGGACCTCCATCGTGGTCTCCAGTTCCTTTGGCGCCTTCATGTGGCCCTGGGTCTACAATAAGTTGTTCGCCGCCGACAGCATTCGCTCGATCAAAAAGTCGGCCATCGCCGCTCCGCTGTTGGGCATGATCTTCTGGGCCATCTTCGTGTTCTGCGGCAGCTTCCTGCACCTGTTCGAGCTGCCCCGCAAGAACCCCCAAGAGGCCTTCCTGTGGATCTCGGCACAGGCCGGCTGGCTGCCCCTGGGCCTGATGGCCACCATGATCATGGCGGCCAGCGTGGCCACCGTGGCCGGCATCGTCCAAGCCATGAGCTCAGCCGTCAGCAAGGACATCGCCCAGGTCATCAAGAGAGACATTTCCGACAAAACCGCCATTCAGGTGGCCCGCTGGTCGGTGGTGGGAATCTGCGCCCTGGCCATCATCGGGGCCCTAGCCTCAACCGGCCTGTTGATCTTCTGGGCCCTGTTCACCTACCAGGGAATCATCATGATCTTCCCGGTGGTGGTCTTCGGCCTGTTCTGGAAGAGAGCCAACAAGTACGGGGCCCTCACCGGCATGATCGCCGGCACCGCCCTGTCCATGATCTTGACCCTGGCCAATCCGCCCTTCCTGGCGGCCTGGGGCTGGACCACGGGCATGTACGGGTTGGCCTTGGCCTTCTTGATCACCTGGATCTTCGGCTTCTTCAAGAAGCCCGACGCACACGTTGAAAAGCTCTGGCAGGATATAGAGGACGCCAAGAAGCACAGGCTTGCCAAAGCATAGCCCTGCATTATAGGGTGCATATGGGTCTTTCCCCGCAGGGGGCGCTAGAGGGCGCCTCCTGCGGGCTCAACCAAGTCTGAGAATTAACACGAGTGGAGTGCAGACACGTCCCGTGTCAACACAGATACGACGTAAATCAAGCTGGAGGAATTAGATGCCAACGTATGAAGACATTCCACGGCCCATAGAATGGATCACCGACGAAGACCTGCAGGTGGCCAAGGCCATCCGCAAGTGGGTCGATGAGGAAGTGTGGCCCAACAGGCACAAGATCGACGACGACTGGGAGCACCACGAAATCGTCAAGCCGATCATGAAGACCCTGTTGGTGGATATCGGCTACCAGCGCGGCGTTTGGCCCGAGGACGTGGGCGGCCTGGGGGTCGACTCCTGTGTGAGCTTCGTGGTCGGCGCCGAGGAGATCGCCCGCGGCGACAGCGGCATGTGCACCGCGGCCAACTGCGTGGGCTGGCCCTTCTTGCACATCTGCCTGCCCCACCACCGCAACGAGACCTTGATCAAGAAATTCGGTCCCCTGTTCTGCGACACCGATGAGATGTTCATCGGCTGCCCGGCCATCACCGACGTCAGCAGTGGTTCCGACGTGGAGAACGTGGACGCCACCCACGGCAAGTACATCACCACCACCGCCAAGCTGGACGGCGACTGGTGGGAGATCAACGGTCACAAAATATGGTGCACCAACAGCGGCGGCTTCGCCGACCTGTTCGGCGTGTACGCCACCACCAAGCCGGGCGAGGAAGACGACGAGGCGGTGGCGGTGATCTACGTGCCGGCCGACACCCCCGGCGTCACCCAGGGTAAGCCCTACAAGAAGGCCGGCATGAACGCCGACCTCAACGGCGACATCTGGTTCGAAAAGGTGCGGGTGCCCGCCGAGAACCGCGCCCAAGGCCCCGGCCTGGACGCCGAGTACGCCCGCGAGATGATCTCCTGGGGCAACGTCATCACCGGCGGTTACGCCCTGGGCAGCATGAACCGGGTCTATGAGATTCTGCTGGACTGGTGCGAGCACCGGGTAGTGGCCGGCAAGCAGCTGAAGAACCACAGCATCATCGCCGGCACCCTGGGCGAGATCATGACCATGATCGAAGCAGTGAAGTCCGACACCTATTGCAAGGCGCGCATGCTGGACCGCCCCGACCTGTACGGCCCGGGCCACTCCAAGGGCATGCTGGCCAAGACCAGGACCACCAAGCTGTTTAGCACCGACGCCCTGACCGATATCTGCAACTGGGCGGTGGACCTGATGGGCTCCTACGGCTACGCCCTGGAGTATGACATTGAAAAGGTGTGGCGCGACTCCAAGATCATGAGTCTGTGGATGGGCGGTCGCTCCCTATGCCGTCTGGACACTACGCGCTATTACTTCAATAGCACGGAGATCTAATCGACTCTTAGGCGGATTGGCGCCGGACAGATTAGACTTGGAGTCAAATCGCAGGCTGGGGGAGCCCGGCTCCCCCAGCCACTTTTAACCTCACAACCCAAATGACCTTTTTACGGCCCCGCCGCATTGGGGCTCCGGCAAAGCGCAGCCTGCGCTCCGCGCAACACACAGGTGGAGGCGGGGAAGGATAGACAGCCGTGAATTCAGTCGTGTTCGTCAAATATGTGCCAGACACCGAGACCTGGATCAAGGTGGCCAGGGACGGCAAATCCATGGACCCCGAGGGCGTCAAATGGGTGATGAATCCCTATGACGAGTTCGGGGTGGAGGAGGCCCTGCGCCTCAAGGAGCAGTTCGGGGGCGAGGTGCTGGTGGTCAGTTTCGGCCCGCCCAAGATCAAGGAGATCGTCTTGCAGGGCATGGCCATGGGCGCCGACCGCGGTCTGATGATCATCGACGACGCCGCCCAGCAAAGCGATCCCTGGGCCGTGGCCCGGGCCCTGGTGGCGGGCATCAGAGATTTTGATTTCGATCTCATCTTCTGCGGCCAAAGGGGCGTGGACCAGGACCAGGGGCTGTTGGGCCCGGCCGTGGCCCAGTTGTTGGACATACCCCAGTTATTGATGGTGCAGAAGGTGGAGGTGGCCGAGGATCAAAAGAGCCTCCGGGTTCACCGGCCGGTGGAGGGCCGGGTCCTGGTCCTGGAGTCCAGCCTGCCCGCGGTGGTCACCACCACCAAAGGGCTCAACGAACCCCGCTACGCCACCTTGCAGAACATTCTCAAAGCCAAGAAAAAGCCCCTGGATACGGCATCCCTGTCCGACCTGGACCTGGACGCCGCCGAATTCGGGGAAGAGGCCCGCAAGATCAAGGTGGAGGAGATGAGCCTGCCCCCGGAGCGGCCCCCCATCACCATGGTGCAGGGGGAGACCCCCCAAGAGGCGGCCGCGGAGCTGGCCCGCCTGCTGCACGAAGAGGCCAGGGCCATATAAGCATTCCGCCGGCCGGGCATGGCCAACAGGAGCCTCACCCGGCGAGCGTTTGAGACTTTGCATCTTTGATAAGGAGATAAGAAAGTGCCGCAAGGAGTTTGGGCTGTCACGGAAATACGCGACGGCGAATTTCGGCGCATATCATACGAGGTGGTCAGCGAGGCCCGGCGTCTGGCCGACGCCCTGGGTCAAGAGCTGACCGTGGCGGTGCTGGGTTCCGGACTGGAGGAACTGGCGCCGCTGATGGGTCAATACGGGGCCGACAGGGTGGTGGTGGCCGACGATCCCCGCCTGGAACCCTATACCACCGAGGCCCATGTAGCCGTACTGACCCAGCTCATCCAGCAGGCGGATCCGGCCATCGTTCTCCTGGGCGCCTCCATGCAGGGCAAGGACCTCTCGGCCCGCTTGGCGGCCAGTCTGGGGGTGGGCCTGGCGCCGGATTGCACCAGCCTGGCCATCGAGGAGGGCAACCTCACCGCCGTCAGGCCGATTTACGCGGCCAAGGCCTACATCAAGGTGAGCTTTGCCGCTGACCAGTGGCCCCAGATGGCCTCCACCCGGCCCAACCAGATGGCCATCGCCGATCCCGACTCCGGCCGTCAGGCCGAAATCGTGCAGGCGTCCTTTGACCTGGATGACGGGCAAATAAAGACCAAGCTGGTGGAGGTGCTCAAAGACGAGAGCGACAGGCCCGACCTCACCGAGGCGGAGATCATCGTCTCCGGCGGCCGGGGCATGCAGGACCCGGAAAACTTCGCGGTCATCGAAAAGCTGGCCGACCTTATAGACGCCACGGTGGGCGCCTCCCGCGCGGCGGTGGATGCGGGCTGGCGGCCCGAGTCGGATCAGGTGGGCCAGACCGGCAAGGTGGTGTCACCCAATTTGTATGTGGCCTGCGGCATCTCCGGCGCCATTCAGCACCTGGCCGGCATGGGCACTTCCAAGATAATCGTGGCCATCAATACCGACGCCGAGGCGCCCATCTTCAAGGCGGCCAACTACGGCATATTGGGCGATCTGTTCGAGGTCGTTCCACCTCTTTGCGAAGAAGTGAAAAAATACCGTGAATAGCTGAATATTTTCTCATTGTAAGGGGCGGCTGCATCCGCCCCTTTTTCTATTGGCCGGATGTCTGGGGAGGGTTGGCTGTCAGGAACCGTGATGATGAACCACCCCGCCACAAGCAGCGGGGAATGAACTCCCGTATGGGGTTTAAGTCTTTTTCGGCTGAAAGCCGCCCAGGCTCAGCAGATGCTTCAACTCGCCCTTGCCCACCTTGACCAGGCGGGCCAAGAGACGCTGCAGAATCAGGGCCGTGATCAGGGCGTCACCCAGGGCGGTATGACGCACCCCCAGCTTGATATCAAAGTGCTGCACCAGGCTGTCCAGGCTGTAGGGCCGGGCGGCGAATTTCTCGTCGTAACCAAAGGGGCGCGGCGGGAAGAGGGACCGGACCAGAGTAAGGGTGTCGATGACCAGGTTTTGGGGCGGGAAGCCGTAACGACGCTTCATATAGCTTTGCAGGAAATGCATGTCAAACGCCGCCTGGTGCGCCACCAATATGCTGCTGCCGGCATAGCCCATGAAATCGTGAAACACCTTGTCCAGGGTGGGGGCCTGTGCCACCTGGTCCGGCTTGATGCCGTGCAGGGTCACCGAATCGTTGGAAATGTCCTGGCCCGGGTTCACGTATTGGTGGAAGCAGGAGTCCAGGTCGATCAGGCCGCCGGAAACGCGGATAGCCCCCACGCTCAACACCCGGTCCTCACTGGTGGAAACCCCGGAGGTCTCCAGGTCGAATACCACGTAGTCCAGATGGCGCACGTCGGCCCCGGCGTGCAACCCCTCCAGGGCGATGAGGTTGTTTTGGGCGGTGTTGGTCAGATCGCGCCGGGCCAGAAAAGCCCTGGTGAGATAGTTCTTGATCCTGGCTGCGGCCAGAACCACTTCAAATATCCTTGAGCTGGTCGGTCACATAGTGCATGGCCAGCTCCTCCTGCCCCCTGGCAATGGCGGCAAAGCTCTCTTTGAGCATCTTGCGTTGCAGGCTGTTGAGCTGCTCGGGATTTATGTGATTGTCCGGCTCGTGGCCTGTGGCGCGCGCCTGCATATGGTGGTCGATCCTTAAGAGCATCAAGAAACTGTAAGCCTCGCTCATGTCCTCTACGACCGCGGAGTCGATGATCTCGTTGCGAGCGATGGCCTCCAGGCGCTCAAAGGTGTTGGTGGTGGTCAGACCCAAATCCAGGGCCAGGACCCGGGCGAACTCCACCACCGGCAGCAGGCCCTTGTTTTTAAGATCCAGCTTGTTCTTGCGCTCGCCACCCTTTTCCACCACGAACTGACGCAAAAAGCCCAGAGGGGGTTTATTGTAAAGGCCGTTCTTGGCCAGATAGCGCAGGAACAGGGAACGGTTTCCCTTGGAGGCCTGGTTGACCATGGCCCGAAGTTCGCGGGAGAATCCCTGGTCCACGGCCAGGCCGCGGAAGTCGAAAAACATGCTGGCTTTCAAAAGGGTTCGGTCAAAGGGATGCTCGATCCACCAGCTCGTCTTGGTGCGCCATTCGGTGTAGGAATGGCACCAGTCGGGTTGGCAGGCCATCATGCCGGCCAAGTCGCGGGGGAAGCCAAAGCGCACCAGGCCCTCGTTGACTTGTTCGCCGAAGTCCAAAAACCAACGCTTGGTATCTTCTTCGGCACCGGGCTCGGGATCGGCAAAGGCCAGGGCATTGTCCTGGTCGGTGGTAAGGGTTTGCTCACGGCGGCCGTTGCTGCCCAGGGCCAGCCAACAGTACGCCCCGGGCGGGTCCCCCCTGCCTTGGCCCCGCATCCGGTCTTCGGCGATGTGCAACAGCCGCAAGGTCAACCGGTCGTTCAACTCGGCTATCAAACCCACCAGCTTTTTGGCCGGCCCGCCCTGGCGCAAAAGGCCCTCCTCCAAAAGCATCACCTCGCGGTGGAGTTCCGCCAACTGCTCCACACTCTGGCTCTTGTCGATATCGGCGATGATGCCCAGGGGCGCGCTGCCCGTGGCCCTTTGCAGGTCGTGCATGCTGATGATGCCCACCAGGCGTTCACCCTCGCTGACCAGCAGATGGCTCAGGTTGTGGCGGGTCATGTTCAACAGGGCGTCGTAAGCGTAGACTTGGGGTTCGATGCTCTTTAGATCTGCGCTCATCACGGCCGAAACCGGGGCCTGGGCGTCCAGGCCACCGGCCAGCACCCGGGAGCGCATGTCAGTATCGGTGAGAATGCCCAGGGGGCCTTGGTCATCGCCGCTGATCACGATGGAACTCACCCCGCGCCGGGTCATGGCCTGGGCCGCCTCCTTGAGCGGGGTGTCCGGCGGGCAGCAGAGCACGTCCCTTTTCATCAGATCCGACACGCTGCGCCCGATGAGAGACATGTCCAAGTTGATCAACCCGCGGTCGGTGCAGTAGGGCGGGTCGCCTTGGCTGGAGAGGTGGCTGCCCTGGAAGTTGTGGGCCAGGGAATAGGCGAAGTGGCGCTTGAACTCCAGGTGACTTTCCACCAGGGCCTTGAAGTCCTCGGCGGGCAGCAGAAAGGCGATGACGTCTTCTTCGGCGGTTACGTTGAAAAGCGCCTGCTTGCCCTGCAACAGGCTGACGCTGCCGAAGAACTCGCCTTCACTGCGAAAGTCCACCAGAATCTCGGCGCCGTCTTCATCGCTGAGGTGGACGCGCACCAGCCCTGAATGGACCAAATAGAGATGGAGGGCGGGTTCGCCTCCCATGCGCAGGATCGCCTCCCCGGCGGGGAAGAAGGCGATTTTCATGGACTTGACTACAGCGGCCAACTCCCCCTCATCCAGGGCGCTGAAGGGCGCCACCCCCCGGACGAACTCCAATACTCGGGGAAGGGGGAACTGGAGCATGCAAAGCCTCCCGCTTTTTTTGCCGAGGCCTTAATCCTCGCAGACTTCGCTGGCGAAATCCAGTCCCAGCCGCTCAAAGGCGGCTTTGCCGGGAACCCCGCTGTCGGGGTTCCAGCCCATGGCCGAGAAATAATCCCTCAACTGGGTGTCGTTGTCCACGGTGACGCCTTCGGTGGCCCCTCCCGCCAAGGGCGGCTCACCCAGCACCCGGCCGGGCAGCTTGTAGTCCCGGAAGTTGTTCACCCCCTCACGCAGGTTGAAGGCGATGCGCAGGCTGGCGGCCCGGTCGCCGATGGTGAGCAGGTCCTCAAAGGAAAAGGGCGCCCCCATGGCCAGGCTCAGGAAATTGGCCACCTCCGGGGCGGGGGTGATACAGGAGGCGAACTGGCAAAGGCCGGCCATGTTGACCACGTGGCCGAAGCTGGATACGTGCCTGTGCGACTGGCCCTTGCCGCCGTACATGTACTTGTCGGCGATCTCGGGATGCTTCAGCTCCGGAGGCAGGAATCCCAACTCCGCGTAAAAGGCGCCGAACTGAGTGTGGCGGCTGGGGGTGGCGTCGGCCACGTAGCTCATGCCCAGTCCGGGGAAGGCCCGCGGGTCGTGGTAGGGGATCTCCTCGCCGCCGCACTGCATGGCAAAGGGCTCGGCCGCCGGGCCCAGTTGGGCCACCGCCGCCTGGATGCCGTCGGCCAACACCCGGCCGCCGAAGCCGGTGCCCAGGCCCATTTGCTCGGCCAATTCCACCATGGCCCCGTGGTTGCCCCAGGTGAGCTCCAGCCCGCCGGTGTCGCCGCTGCTGATGACCCCATTCTCATAGCATTCGATGGCAAAGGCCACCGTGGAGCCGGCGGAGATGGTGTCCATACCGGCGTCGTTGCAGATGTTGTTGAAGCGGCAGATGGATTCCAGGTTGTCGTTGAGACAGGCGGTGCCAAAGGCGGCCAGGGTCTCATACTCTGGGCGGTGCCCTTTGCCCGCGTACGGCCCCTGGGGGACCTCCACATGGGCGCCGCAGGCCACCGGGCAGCGCCAGCAGCCGTATTTCTTGGTGACCAGAGCCTTGTTGGCGTCGCCATCCAGCTTATTGTAGGTGGGAAAATCATCGGTCCAGCCCGCCCAGTTCTTGATGGCGGTGTCGCCGCCCACCACGCCGCCTTCCAAAACCCCCGGAGTGCCGAAGCTGTTGAGCAGAAAATAGATTCCGTTGTCCTTGTGGTAGTACTCCTTGATCAGCCGCTGGCGCAACTGTTTGAGCTCCTCTTCCTGGGCCACCTCCACCTGGCCGCTGGCCAGGGCCACCACCGCCTTGAGGCCCTTGGAGCCCATCACCGCCCCCAGGCCGGAGCGGCCGGCCGCCCTGCCCTCGTCATTGATCAGGCAGGCCAGCAAGGAGGCTCGTTCACCGGACTGGCCGATGACCACACTGTGGGCCTGCTTGCCGTATTTGTCTTTGAAGTGGCGCTCCACGGCCACGCAGCCCTGGCCCCAGAGGTCCTCGGCGCCCAGCAAGCTCACCTGGCTGTTTTCGATCACCACGTAAACCGGCTCGGCCGCCTTGCCGCTGAAGAATATGGCATCCAGCCCCGCCTTTTTCAGGGCCGGGCCGAAGCTGCCCCCGCAGTTGGCGTCGCCCCAGCCGCCGGTTTTGGGGGACTTGCCCACCGCGGTGAAACGGTTGCCGGTAATGGCCTGAGTCCCGGTGAGGGGACCAGAGGCCAAGCCCAGGGTGTTTTCCGGTCCCAGGGGGGCGGCCCCGGCCGGCTGCCGCTGGTAGAGGTAAAAGGCACCCAGGCCGTAGCCACCCAGGTAGTCGCGGTAGAGCTCGGCTTCGGGTTGGATGGTTTCCACCTGGCCGCTGCTCAAATCCACCCAGGCAATCTTGTTCATCACGCCTTTGAGCTGCATTTCGTCCTCCCTGGTCAATCGCTGATTGGTGGTATTCTATTTTCCCAGCAGATGCAAAGCCAGCCGGCCATACATCTCCACCCCCAATAAAAGCATCTTTTCGTTAAAATCGAAACGGGGATTGTGCAGTGGGGCTCCGCCGGGGCGGCCCACGCCCAGGAACATAAAACAGCCGGGCGCCCGCTCCAGGAAAAAGGCCATGTCTTCGCCGCCCATGGTGGCTTGGGGCTGCTTGATGTTGTCGGCGCCCACCACTTTTTCCGCGCAGAGCCGGGCCACCGCCACCATGTTGGGGTCGTTTTCCAGCGGGGGGTAGCCCGGGGTGTAGGTGTAGTCGTACTCCGCCCCCCGGGCCGAGCAGACCCCCTGGATGACCGTCTCCAGACGCTGGGGCCAGGAGTGCCAGATTTCGCGGTCAAAGGTCCTGGTGGTGCCGGCCAGGCTGGCCCGTTCGGCAATCACGTTGTAGGTCTTGCCCGCCTCGAATTGGCCCACGGTCACCACGCTGGGGCTCAGGGGATCCATCTGGCGGCTGACGATGCGCTGCAAGGCCCCCACCACCTGGCAGCCGACCTCCAGGGCGTCCACACAGCGGTGGGGCATGGCGCCGTGACCACCCTTGCCCATAATGGTCAAGTCGAAGCGGTCCATGGCCGCCATGAGAATGCCTTCCTTGAGGCCCAGGGTCCCCTCGGGCAGGTCGGGCCACAGATGCAGGCCGAAGACGTAATCCACCTCCGGGGTCTGCATGACCCCGGCCTCGATCATGGGCTTGGCTCCTCCCGGCCCCTCCTCGGCCGGTTGAAACACCAGCTTCACGGTTCCGCTGAGCTGATCCTTGATTTTATTCAGCAGGGAGGCCGCCCCCAGGGCCATGGCCATGTGACCGTCGTGGCCGCAGGCGTGCATGAATCCCTCATGGCGCGAGGAAAAGGATAGGTCGGTCTGCTCCACCAGGGGAAGCGCGTCCATGTCGGCCCGAATCAGCAGGCAGGGGCCGGGCCGGCCGCTGTCCCACAGCCCCACCACCCCGGTTCCCGCCAAGCCGGTCTGCACCGCGAGGCCTTCCCTTTGCAAATGATCGGCCACATATTGAGCGGTCTTTTGTTCCTTGAAACCCGGTTCGGGGATGCGGTGCAAATCGCGGCGCAGGGCGATAATCAATTCCTGTTGTTCGCTTACCACTTGGGAAATGTTCATGATTACAATCGCTTTTTTTGCGGGGGCCAAACTCTATCGGCGCCGCCCCAAGGCTTGGTCCTGCAGGTTATCAAGGCGGGAGATGGTTCCTCGGGCATTGGCGGCTGCTTCTGAGTTTTGCTGTGTCAGAGGGCATGCATTGCATGTATATTGTACAATTAATCAACTATAATTTATATTTTTGTAAAAATAAATATGAAATATTGCCTTGCTGCAAATTTTTTAAGCTTATTCTAAGCTAATATCGGCCGGAAAAGGATGCCAGCGCCCAGCGCTTTGGGAAAAGGCAAAGAGGGCCGTTTAGTCGGCCTGATAAACCACCTCACCGTCCACCACGGTCATGACCACCGGTATGTGAGGCACCTGGTCCGGCGCCACCTCCCTGGGGTCGGCCGCCAGCACCGTAAAGTCCGCCCGCTTATTGAGTTCGATGCTGCCCATGACGTTTTCGTCAAAGGAGAGATAGGCGGCGCCCTTGGTGTACATGGCCAGGGCCTGGTCCATGCTCAGCGCCTCATCCGGGGCCAGGGCGCGCCCCTGGTTGGTCAAGCGGGTCACTGCGTCGCGCAACCCCACCCGGGGGTCCAGCCCCACCACGGGACAGTCGGAGCCGGCGCCCAATATCAAACCAGCTTCCAGCATGCTCTTGTAGGGCATGACGCGAGACGCACGCTGGGGACCAAAGGCCTCCAGGATGCCGTCGCCCAGGTCGCTGATGAACGGCGGCTGCACCGCCATCAGGATGTTCATGCTGCGGGCCCGCTTGATCAGCTCGGGCCACAGACAGCCGGCGTGCTCGATGCGGTGGCGCAGGGGATTGTCTGAAACTGGGCCCAACACCTCCTGAAAGGCCTCCAGCACCTCGGCCAGCCCGGCGTCACCCTGGCAGTGGATGGCTATCTGGAATCCCAGCCCATGGTATTTCTCCACAAGGGCTGCCAATTCCGCCTTGCTGCGCAGGGTGAGGCCCCGGTCCCCGGGCGGGGTTAGGTAGGGCTCGCTCACCGCGGCGGTGCGGTTGCTGATGCCGCCGTCGTGAAATATCTTGATGGGCCCGATGCGCAGGCGTCCGTTGCCAAAGCCGGTCCTGATGCCCGCTTCCACCAAAGACGCGCAGTCGTCCTCCAGGTTCATGGTGTACACCCGCACCTTGAGTTTCCCGGCGGCCAGGGCCTCCTGGTACATCCGCAGGGTAAGCGGCGTCACCAGGGCGTCGCCGGCCATGACCAGCCCCTTTTCGGCAAAGCGCAACGAGGTCTGCTCGCACAAAGCGATGCGCTCGGCGCTGCCCATGGCCTCCAGGTCCTGGACGAAGAGTTCCTTGAAAACCTCCATCTCGGCGGCGTCATGCAACACGCCGGTGGGTTCTCCCGTCTCCGGGTCCCGTTCGATCACCCCTCCCTCCGGGTCCGGGGTTTCGGCGTTGAGCCCGAACCGCGCCAGGGCCAGGCTGTTGAGCACGCAGGCGTGAAACGAGGTGTGGAACAGGATCACGGGATGCTCCGGCGATACCGGGTCCAAGTCGAAACGGGTGGGGTGGCGCTTTTCCGCCAGCTTGTATTCCGCATAGCGGGAGCCCTTGATCCAGGCCCCCGGGGCGAGGGTGCGGGTTTGCCCTTCTATCAGCTTTAAAATTTGAGGAATGTTTGTAACCGCCGGCGGCGCCAGGTCCAGGCCGCCGGTGAGGTAGCCGAACCAGGAGAGATGGTTGTGGGAGTCAATGAAACCGGAGAAGAGGCAGGCCCCCTTGAGGTCCACAGTATGGGTGCGCCGATCTGAGAAAGCCTTGAGTTCCCGGTCGCTTCCCAAGGCTTGGATCAATCCGCTCTTTACCCCCACCGCTTGGTGAGTGGCGTTTACGCCTGCCAAGGTGCAAATTTTTCCGTTAAAAAAAATAGTGTCCATCTAGAGCTCCGCTGCGGGGAACGGATTTGTCACCCAATCGCCTTAAACAGTTACCAGCAAATTTATTGGAACTAATCTATGGTGTACAATTCTTAACTTCAAGATTACCCCTCAAGAGCCCTATCAACCAACTGGGCAAATATAACAAAAAAATAAAAAAACGGCAAAAAAAATTCATTATAGAAAAATAAAACATAAACTAATTGACAAAAAATCTGTTTTATTGCTAAGATTAATCGAGTTTTGCCGAAAGGCGGCGCCGGGAATGACCTCCGGCAGTCAAATTTGTGGATGCTTTTTCTCCTTATCGCTGGTAAGTGGGAATTAAACCTAGTTCAAATGGTCGGGTTTTTTGCAGAACGCCTTGGTGCCGGCCCTGGCTTGAGGCGCAAAGGGTCTGACAGGTAACTGCCCCTTGCCACTCGAAAAAGTTGGAGCTGAAAGCAATGTCCAAGGATGACTTGAATCGCCAGATAATCAGGCATCTTCGTGATGGCCGCAAATCTTTTTCCGAGATAGCCACATCCCTTGATGTGACCACCAACACCATTAGGGCCCGGGTCAACAAATTGATCAAACAGGGCGTGGTGGACATCAACGGCGTGGTGGACCCGGACAAGATGGACAACCACTTTGTGGTCATCGTGGGCCTGAAGCTGAACACTATGAACCTGGTCAAAAAGGGCAAGGAGCTCAGCACCCTGAAGGGTGTGGTCTCCACCGCGGTGGTCACCGGCCAGTTCGATCTGATACTCACGGTTTTGTTGAATGACAAGTTCGGCCTGGAAGAATTCTATACTCAGGAAGTCTCCAAAATCAAAGGCTTACGTTCTTCGGAAACGTTTGTGGTCTACAAAAATTATAACTTGAAGGTTCCTTACGTTTTATAAAGGGTGGTTGCTTAGCGATACCAATTGTTAGCACCGCCACCCTATTAGGCTGGAAGGCCTGCGGGAGAGAGCCGTCCGCGACACAAAGAGACGGACGGCCGCCGAAGGGGCAAGGTTATTAACCGAAACTCTCAGGCAAAAGGACCGTAGGCCGCCGCAATCTCCTGGAGAGTGCCGGGCGTGATGACCCGGCCGCCGAAGGGGCAAGGTCTCAAAGGCCAATCTCTCAGGCAACGTGACAGGAGGCCAGCATTATGTCTGGACCCCTGTGATTTGCGAGGTTGGCATGACCCGAAAAACACCCCTGTTCGATTGGCACCAGACCAATGGGGGGAAAATGATCGATTACGCGGGATGGCGCTTGCCGATCAACTATTCCTCCGGGATCATCGCTGAGCATTTAGCCTGCCGCAAGTTCGGAGCCCTCTTCGATATCAGCCATATGGGCCGTTTCCTGATCCGAGGGTGGTATGCCGCCTCTGCCCTGAGCCGGGCCCTGACCAATGACCCGACCCGCTTGCAGCCCGGCAAATGCCACTACACCTTGATCGCCGACGAAGCGGGCTTCCCCCTGGATGACGCTTTTTTGTATCAGTTGCATGTCAACGAGTACTTGCTGGTGGTCAATGGCGCCAACCGGGAAAAGATCTGGAGTTGGTTGCAAGACAGCCTGCCTGCCTTTGTTCAGATGCAAGATCTGACCGAACAGTTGGCCATGCTTTCGCTGCAGGGTCCCTGCAGCGAGCGCCTCTTGCAAGAAGTGTGGCCCGGGGAGCAACTGCCCGTCAGACGCAACGCTCTCACCTCGGTGTTCTGGGAAGGGGCGGAGGTTCTGGTCAGCGCCACCGGTTACACCGGCGAACCGCTGGGTTTTGAAATCTTCGTGCCTAATGAGCAGTGCCCGTCGCTGTGGCAAGAGCTGGCAAGCACCGGCCGCGAGATGGGAATCGTACCGGTGGGGCTGGGGGCGCGCGACACCCTCAGGCTGGAAGCCGGCTATCCCCTATATGGTCACGAATACCAAGCGGACCGGCCGGCCCTGGCGGTGCCCCAGGCCGCCTGGGGAGTCAGCTTGCAGCGAGGCCGCCCGGATTTCGTGGGCCGCCGGGCCCTGACGGAACAGATGAAGGAATTGAAAAACGGCGCCAGGGAACACCTGCCCAAACGGGTCATGATGGTGGTGGCCCTGACCCCGGCCATGATCCGCGGAGGGGCCAAGGTGAGAGCGGCGGGCAGAGAGGTGGGTGAGTTGACCAGCGGCAACATCATCCCCGCCTGGCGTTTCAAAGGCTCCAAGCCTACGGATGAAACCTACAAACGGGCGGTTGGTTTGGCCTACCTGGACCGGGAGGTCAGTGTGGGCCAGAGAATCGAGATCGCCTACCGCAAGCGCCGCATTGAAGGCATTGTGGTGAGTTCGCTAATGGAAAACGCAGGGGGCTATTTAGTACCGAGGCAGTTGAATTAAGGGAGGAGATGTTATGAGCGATACCAAAATCCCCGGAGATTTGAAATATTCCCCTGAACACGAGTGGGTGCGCCTGGAAGGCGATGTCGCCGTGATTGGCCTCACCGACTACGCCCAGGACCAACTGGGGGACGTGACCTTTGTGGAACTCCCTGAACCGGGTGATGAAATGAGCCAGATGGGGGAGATGTGCGTGGTGGAATCGGTCAAGGTGGCCGCTGACGTGTATTCCCCCTTGTCCGGAGTGATAGACGACGTCAACTCAGACCTGGAGGACCAGCCGGAATTGATCAACAGCGACTGCTACGGCCAGGGTTGGCTGGTGAAAATAAAGGATTTCCCCGCCGCGGAATTGGACAACCTGCTGGATGCCACTGCCTATGAAAATCTATTAGCCGGCGGTTAAGAGGAGATATCTGATGGACTTCGTTCCCCACACTGAGCAGGATCGCGAAGAAATGCTGGCTGCGCTGGGTCTGGAGTCGGTGGAAGAGCTATTTAGAGACATCCCCGCGCCACTTAGAGCCGAGAGCTGGGACTTGCCCCAACCCAAGAGCGAATTGGAGGTGATCGGCCACCTGGAGGACCTGGCCGGGCTGAACGCCCACCAATTGACCTGTTTTCTGGGGGGCGGCTTCTACGACCACTTCATCCCGGCGGCGGTGGACGCCATTCTGAGCCGGGGGGAGTTCTACACCGCCTACACCCCTTACCAGGCCGAGATGTCCCAGGGCACCCTGCAAAGCATCTTTGAATATCAGACCGCCATCTGCCGCTTGACCGGCCTGGACGCGGCCAATGCCTCCCTGTACGACGGCGGCACCGCCCTGTACGAGGCGGCCATGATGGCGGTGCGCAAGACCGGGCGCAAAAAGCTGATCGTGTGCAACTCGGTCTCCCCCATCTACCGCATCATCCTGGAGTCCTACACGGTGAACCTGCACCTGGACCTGGTGGAGGAAGACCTCTGCGATCCGGCCAGCCTGGAAGATCTGATGGACGGCGACACCGCCGGGATCATCGTGCAGAATCCGGACTTCTTCGGCCGGGTGCACGATTACAGCCCCCATTTCAAGATGGCCGCCGAGCACAAGGCGCTGGGCATCATCAGCTGCAACCCCATCGCTTTGGCGGTGCTCAAGACCCCGGCCGAGATGGGGGCGGACATCGCCGTGGGCGAAGGACAGCCCTTGGGCCTGCCCCTGTCTTTCGGGGGCCCCTATTTGGGCTTCATGGCGGTGACCAAAAAGCTTTTGCGCACCATGCCCGGCCGGATAGTGGGCCGGGCCTATGACCAGGAGGGCCGCTCCGGTTACTGCCTGACCCTGCAGACCCGGGAACAGCACATCCGGCGCGAAAAGGCCACCTCCAACATTTGCTCCAACGAGGCGCTGTGTGCTCTGGCCGCCACGGTATACCTCAGCCTGATGGGCAAACAGGGGCTGGTGGAGCTGGCCCAGCTGAATATGGCCCTGGCCGCCTACGCCCGCGAGCGCTTGACCGCCATAGAGGGGGTGGAATTGGTGGACCAGGGGCCCTGGTTCAACGAGTTCCGCCTGAGCCTGCCCTTGGACGCCCGGGTGGTGGCCAGCCGCCTGATCGACAGGGGCATCGCCGCCGGCTTTCCCCTGGGCCGCTACTATCCCGAGCAGGGCAACAACCTGCTGGTGGCGGTCACCGAAAAGCGCAGCAAAGAACAGATCGGCTACCTGGCCGAGGGGCTGGAGGCCATACTATGAAGACCATCTACCAAATGAGCCGCCCCGGCCGCCGGGGAGACAGCATCCCCGCCCACCGGATTGACGATGATTATTTCAAGCAGAGCCGGCTTCCCCTGGAGCTGTGCCGCAGCCAGGCGGCGGAGCTTCCCGAGGTGGCTGAGATTGATGTGGTGCGCCACTTCACCAACCTGTCCCGTTTGAATTTCGGGGTGGACGTGGGCCCCTATCCCCTGGGCTCCTGCACCATGAAATACAACCCCAAGTTCACCGAGCAGGCCGCGCGGCTGCCCGGTTTCGCCGGCCTGCACCCCCTGTTGCCCCAGCTCAGGCGCGGCGGCCTGTTGGCCCAGGGCGCCCTGCGCGTGCTGTATGAGTGCGACCGGCTGTTGTGTGAGATCACCGGCATGGCCGCCTTCACCATGCAGCCTTTGGCCGGGGCCCACGGCGAGCTGACCGGCATCATGCTCATAGCCGCCTACCACCAGGACAAGGGCAACCAAAGGTCGATCGTCCTGGTGCCCGACTCGGCCCACGGCACCAACCCGGCCACGGCGGCCATCGCCGGCTACGAGGTGGTGACCGTGCCCTCCAAAGACGGGGTCATGGATCCGGCGGCCTTCAAGGAGATGCTCAGCGAGCAGGTGGCCGGGGTGATGATGACCAACCCCAACACCGTGGGCCTGTTCAACCCCTATATCGCCGAGATCGCCGAGGCGGCGCATAAGGCCGACGCCCTGCTCTACTACGACGGAGCCAACCTCAACGCCATCATGGGTTACGCCAAGCCGGCGGACCTGGGCTTTGACATCGTGCATTTGAACCTGCACAAGACCTTTGCCACCCCGCACGGCGGCGGCGGGCCCGGCGCCGGTCCGGTGGGGGTGGTGGAAAAGCTGGTGGAGTATCTGCCCATCTCGCGGGTGGCCGAGCACAAGGACGGCACCTTGTTCTTGGACTATGACCACCCCAAATCCATCGGCTACGTGGCGCCCTTTTACGGCAACTTCGGGGTGGTGCTCAAGGCCTATGCCTACATCCTGGCCCTGGGGGGCGAAGGCCTCAAACGGGTGTCAGAGGACGCGGTGTTGGCCGCCAACTACCTGCGGGTCAAGCTGATGGAACACTGGCAGGTGGCCTTTGACCAGACCTGCATGCATGAGGTGGTCTTCACCGCCCAGGACAAAGTGGAGCAGTACGGAGTATCGGCCCTGGACGTGGCCAAGGCGCTGATCGATGAGGGCTTCCATCCGCCCACCATCTACTTTCCCCTGGTGGTCCCCGAGGCCCTGATGATCGAGCCCACCGAGACCGAATCCAAGGAGAACCTGGACGCATTCGTGGCGGCCATGACCAAGCTGGCCCAGGCCTGTAAAGACGACCCGGAGCTTTTGCATCAGGCCCCGGTTACCACCCCGGTGGGACGTCTGGACGAGGTGAGTGCGGCGCGCAAACCCATATTGACCGATCCCCTAGAGCCTTGAGCACCATGGAATGCGATCTGGCAATCATCGGCGGCGGACCGGGCGGCTATACCGCCGCCCTCAAGGCGGTGGCCCTGGGCGCCCGCGTGGTCCTGCTGGAAAGGGAGCACCTGGGCGGGATCTGCCTCAACTGGGGCTGCATACCCACCAAGGCTCTGCTGCGCTGCAGCAAGCTTTACGAGGACGCGGGCAAAGGCGCCGCCCTGGGGGTGGAGTGTGACGGCCTAAGGGCCAACCTGCCGGTGATGATGGCGCGCAAAAACAAGGTGGTGGGCCAACTGCGCACCGGCCTGACCAAGTTAATGGCCCAACGTAAGATCGAAGTGATCGACGGCCAAGGCAAGATTGAGGACCCTAACACGGTGTCCTGGTCCGGCCCGGAGGGTAAGGGCGCGCTGAGGGCCGCTCACATCATCGTGGCCACCGGTTCGCCCTTAATCGATATCCCCGCCCTGCCCTGCGACGGCCGGCGGGTCCTGGACATAAAAGCCGCCCTGGACGCCGAGCGGCTGCCCGGGCGCCTGGCCATCATCGGCGCTGGCGTGGTGGGTTGCGAGATGGCCCAGTTTTTCAGCGGACTGGGCAGCCAGGTCACTCTGGTGGAAATGCTGGAGCGTCCCCTGGGCGGCATGCTGGATGCGGACATCGAAAAGGTCTTTTTGCGGGGCCTGAAGAAGCGAAAGTACCGGCTGCTCTTGGGCCAAACCGTGTCTTCACTCCAAACCGCGGAAGATTCAGTCCATTTGATCCTGGATTCCGGGGAGGAGCTGGTGGTTGACACGGTCCTGTCGGCGGTGGGCCTGGCCCCGGCCAGCGCCGGGCTGGGCCTGGAAGCGGCCGGGGTGGAGTTGGGCGCCAGGGGGGAGGTCCTGGTGGATGAGCATTGCCGCACCTCCCAGCCCTCTATCTATGCCGTAGGCGACGTCAGCGGCATCCAGCCCCTGGCCCATTTCGCCAGCCACATGGGCGCGG
>JANQFN010000363.1 GCA_028277825.1 Desulfarculaceae bacterium | reverse complement strand
CAGCTTAATACCTATGTTCAAACGCCCTCGCGGCTCTCAACCAAGCCCTGCTCCTTTTGGCAGGCGCAGGTGGCGCAATCGCCGCTGCAGCCGCATTTGGGTTCTTCATGTCTGCGCTCAGCCGAGCTGGCGGACTCCTCTTGCAGGTTTTTTAGCACCTGGTCTCTCCTCGCCCCCGGGGGGCTTTATGTAAAAAAAGGATTTGTAGCTAGATTAAGGTCCGCTTCTATCCCCAGGAGGGGACTTGCGCCCTGGTTGGCAGCTGCCACACAAACACCCAGCGTCTTTCCCGCCGCAACGAACGGGGAAGGCTGACCCCTACTTCGAACGGAATCGTTGCCTGCATTTCTCATTCCTCCCTATACGAACAGATCAAGGTTTGCGAACTCCGGTTGCGGCCGCCGGTTGGCAGGTCCCCGGGGCAACCGTCCGAAGAGCAGCCGCAGGAACCGCCGCGGGCCGGTCCGGCGGCCTGCCCGGCTTGGCGCCAGTAACGGCGTCCCAGCCAGACGGCGGCCAGGGTCACCACTCCCATCACTACAATCATCTCGGCCACGGCTCAGCCCAGCCCCAACAGCTTGCCGCCCTGGAACACGACCAGGGCCAGCAGGTAGGCCAGCACCGTGGTGTAGGCCATGGAGAACAGGGCCCAGCGCCAGGTACCGGATTCGCGGCGGATCATCACCACCGTGACGAAGCAGGGGGCGTAGACCATCACGAAGATCATCAGGGCGAAGGCCATCAGGGGACTCCAGGCCGGGTCCTTGGCCAGGCGGCTGGAGAGGCTCTCCGCCTCCTCGGGCTCCACCTCGCCCAGGCTGTAGGCGGTGCCCATGGTGGCCACCACCACCTCCTTGGCCGCGAAACCGCCCACCAGGGCCACGTTGGTGCGCCAGTCAAAGCCCAGGGGCGCGGTGACATAAGTCAGGGCGCGTCCCATGCGGCCGGCCACCGAGTGGCCCACCTCGGCCTGGGCCATCTGCATGGAAAGCTGCTCCTTGGCCTCCTGGCTCTGCGCGGCGGCGATGCGCGCCTCCCACTTGGCCGTCTGCTCCTCAGGCAGACCGGGGAAGGTCATCAGGGCCCACATGATCACGCTGACCCCCAGGATCACGGTTCCCGCCTTTTTGATGTACTGCCAGGTGCGCTCCCAGGTATGGATCAAAAGGCCCTTCAAGGTGGGCATGCGGTAGGGCGGCAACTCCATCACAAAGGGCGCGGTCTCGCCCTTTAACAAAGTCCAGCGCAGGATGCGCGCGGCCACCAGGGCCAGGCCCCAAGAGACCAGGGTCAGGGCGAACATCACCTCGGCCTGCTTGGCCGCAAAAAAGGCGGCGATCAAAAGCGCATACACCGGCAGCTTGGCCCCGCAGTTCATCAGGGGCACGGTGAGGATGGTGGCCAGCCGGGCCTTGGGGTCCTTGAGGGTGCGGGTGGCCATCACCCCGGGCACCGCGCAGCCCCCGGAGATGCCGCCGGATACGATCAGGGCCATCACGCTGTTGCCGTGCAGGCCGAAGTGTCTGAGCACCCGGTCCAGGATGTAGGCCACCCGGGCCATGTAGCCCGAGTCCTCCATGATGGCGATGGCGAAGAACATGAAGGCGATCAAAGGCACGAAGCCCAGCACCCCGCCCACGCCGTCGATCATGCCGCTGACCACCAGGGACTGCAAAAGCCCGGCGGGAATGATGGCCTCGGCGGCGCCGGCCAGCCAGCCGAAGAACTCCTCGAACCAGACCACCGGGGTCTCGCTGGCCCAGAAAACGAACTGATACACCCCGTAGAGGATGGCCAAGAGGATTACCGGGCCCAAAAGGCGATTGGTGAGCACTTTGTCGATGCGGTCACTGGCCTCGATCCGTTTTTGGCGGCTCTCGGTCACCACCTGGTGATAGAGCCCGGCTATGTAGCCGTAGCGGTGGTCGGCGATGACGCCCTCGGGATCGTCGCCCATGGTGGCGGTGATGTGCTGGTAGAGCTTCTTGCGCAGGGTCTCTAAGTCTGCGGCCAACTCGCGGTCCTGGGCGATCTTTTTGATCACCTCGGCGTCGTTTTCCAGAAGCTTCAGGCCCACCCAGCGCGGGCTCAGCGGTTCCCAGGCCGACTCCTGCCCGTTGAAGCTGGCCACCAGCTGCTTCAAGGCGTCGTCTATGTCCTGGCCATAGGAGATGTCCACGGGGCTCCAGGTCGTTTTCTGTTGCGCCACTTCCTGGGCCGCTTTAAGCACTTTGAGCACGCCCTCGCCCCTACGGGCCACGGTGGGCACCACCGGCACCCCCAAGAGCCGGCTCAATTTATCCGGGTCGATGTGTAGCCCCCGGCTCTGGGCCACGTCGATCATGTTCAGGGCGATGACCACCGGCACCCCCAGCTCCATGAACTGGACCGCCAGGTAGAGGTTGCGCTCCAGGTTGGAGGCGTCCACCACGTCCACCACCACCTGGGGTCTGTCCTCGATGACGTAGTTGCGCGCCACCAGTTCCTCGGGCGAATAGGCGGTGAGGCTGTAGGTGCCGGGCAGGTCCACCACCTCGATCTCCCTGCCGCCCAGCTTGGCGGTGCCCCATTTCTTTTCCACCGTCACGCCCGGGTAGTTGCCCACGTGCTGCCGGGCCCCGGTCAGGGCGTTGAACAAGGAAGTCTTGCCCGAGTTGGGGTTGCCGGCCAGGGCGATGGTGATTTTTTCAGCGGACACTTTCACTGCTCCGACGAGCTGACCAGGATGTGGTCAGCCTCGTTGTTGCGAAGCGTAAGGTTGTAGCCCTTTAGCTTGATCTGCACCGGGTCCTTGAGCGGCGCCCGGCCGACCACCATGATGCTGGTGCCTGGCACCAGGCCCATATCCCTGATGCGCCGGCCCAACTCGCCGCCGACGGTGATCTTTTTCACCACCGCCTCTTCGCCCGCCTTGAGCATGCGTATGGTCTCTATAGTTACCATTTAAGAATCACTCCCTAAAGTTAGGCCCACCCAACTTGACAGTCCAAAAAAAAGCCCGCCCCCTCACCCGAAGCATGCCGCGCCCTGGTTTCTCCCGCTTCATTCCGCTCGTGAAGGGCTTACTCGTAGGCCCCGAAAAGGGAGTCAAAGCCTTCGCGGCGCTTCATGTCCCGCCCGCAATGCAGGCACATCAAGGCGTGGTCGTCGATCCCGGCCACCCGGGTCTCTTCACAGAGGCAATGGCGGCAATGATAGGTATATAAAGGCATTGCTTCTCCCCGCTGAAAACGCAAAAAACCCGCGCCTGTTCTCAAGGCGGGGTTCATTCCCGATTCAAACACCCGCCTTTAGAACCAGACGGGTTTTCTATTTTCTGCTGGGGGCCTTCCAGCCCACCGGTCATTGAAACCGGTCCTGCGTCTTTGACGCAGATTGGGATATGCATAATATTTTTTGGGGGCATTGTCAAGACCCGTATCCTTCATCCGCGTTAATTATTATTGAGAAAGTTTAATAATCCAAACTATGTGTATTGTCAAGTAATAATTTGAATAAAATATCATTTTTTAATATTCCTAACTAACCGGCCCAAAAAAATCGCTGATTTGTTTGAGATGTGACTCCAACGCCGAGGCGCTGGTGCCGTTTAAGGGACAAAAGGGCGTTTTGCAGCGCTTGCACTGCTTTTTGCCCACTGAAAGGGCACCGTGGGAATTGACCGGGGTGAAAAAGATCACCATGTCCGATTTATTCACGATCTGCCTAAGCTTCTTGGACCCGGAACGCACATTGCCGGTCTGGCAGATGCAATTCCCGCCCAAGGACTCGATAACCTGGCGGTAGCTGGCCTGCAGCTCGGCTAGAGACCGGCGCAGAGCGTTGTTTTGCGCGGCGAGCTTTTAGTTGCGCTCCCTCTCCTGCTGCAAAAGGGACTTGCCCCGCAAATGCTTCATGCCCTGCAAGACGGCCAAATGGGCCAGGTGGCGGCCGGTCCTTTTTACCGTGGGATCATCATGGCGGTAACAGGCCCAGACCAGGGGAACCAGCCAGGGACTCTGCCCGGCCCGCCGCAAGATCTCTCGCTCGCTCAGGCCCTTGATTGCATTGGCCGTGCTGCGGAACTTGGCATCAAGCTTCTTGGCCACCGCGGTTTGGAGTTCTGTTTTCAGGTGACAGGCCTCGTGCAAGGCGTGCAGCAGCATCTCCGGCCGTTTTGGGCGGCAATCCTCCAGGTTGCCGAAGCGCTTCAACAGCCTTTGCTGGCTCTTCTTATCAAAGGCCGAGGCCAAAAGCACCGTGACGCTCAAACAGTCCTGGTGCCATTCCAAGGCATCGTCAGGCAATTCGTCCCCTAGCGGTGAATGAGTTAGTTTGGCAAATTCCAAGTCCGCCTCTCAATTTGCTGAAGGTTGCTTCGCGTTTATTAAGCAAAACTTAAATTGTTAATAAAGTCAAATTGTAGGGCCGGTCAATATTTTTTGTCCTATTTTTATGGCTGTGCCATCCCTGGCCTGTTTTTTGCGGCTTTGTCTGGTCAGCTACCGGGCAACGTCGCAAATGATCTTAACTTTATTAAGTTTACATAAATATTTTGCATAAATTAGTAACTTGTTATATAAATCAGATAATGTTTTCCCTGTTTCAACCCAAAGGATCAGAACATGCAAGACAAGGGCGCTGAAGAGTTGTCCTCCAACCTGGAGGATTATCTGGAGGCCATATACGTGCTGGAGGGCACCAGCCGGGTGGCCCGGGCCAAGGACATCGCCGACCGCCTTGAGGTCTCGCGCGCCTCGGTCACCGGCGCGCTCAAGGCCCTGGCCGAAAAGGGCCTGATCAACTATGAACCCTACAGCTATGTCACCCTCACCGAGGCCGGTAAAACCATCGCCCAGGAAATCGACCGCCGGCACCACATCCTGCGCGACTTCTTTCAGCAGTTTTTGCAACTGGACCCCCAGGCGGCCGACGCCAACGCCTGTCGCATGGAACACGGCATCGACGCCGAGGCCATGGAGCGTTTGGTGCGCTTTTTGGAGTTTTTGCGCGAGTCTCCCCAAACCGGTCAAGACTGGCTGGACGCCTTCAACCGATACTATCAGGACGGCCAGGACACCTAGCGCCGTCAGCCCTGCCTGAGCGTCTGCCTGCAAGGGCAACAAGGCTGGAGCGGCATCCTGTGCTCACAATGGCCTATGTCAGATAAGACATAGGTAACCATCTGAAACGACTGGTATTATCCTTGACGGGCCCCAGCCGGGGCAGGCACAATAATATAATTGAAAAACTACTCCGCAGGCTGCGGGTATCAATGCATTGACGCTTGCCCGCTGGAGGCGGCAGGCTGCAGGGAATAAACCCCCGCCCGGGGGTCAATCGTGAAATTTTTTTGGGAGGTTTGCCCATGGCTAGAATGCTTCGCGTAAACATGGACGATATCATCACCAAATTTGAGGAAATCCCCGAGCCCTACCAGGGCCTGGGCGGCCGGGCGCTGACCTCGGCGGTGGTCTCGGCCGAGGTGGAGCCCACCTGCAACCCCATCGGCCCCATGAACAAGCTGGTATTCGCCACCGGCCTGTTGGGCGGCACCAACTGCGCCAACAGCGGCCGCATCTCGGTGGGGGCCAAGAGCCCGCTCACCGGCGGCATCAAGGAATCCAACAGCGGCGGCATGTCCGGCGCCCATCTGGGCCAGCTGGACATCATGGGCATTATCGTGGAGGGCCAACCCGAGGCCGGTAAATGGTACAAGCTGATCGTCAAGGCCGGTTCGGCCGAGTTGGAGCCGGCTGACGACCTGGCCGGTCTGGGCAACTACGACACCGTGGAAAAGCTCAAAGAACAATACGGCGAAAAGGTGTCCTTCGCGACCATCGGCCAAGCCGGCGGGGCCATGCTTTCCGGGGCCAGCGTGGCCTTCAGTGACCGTGAACAACGTCCCACCCGTCACGCCGGACGCGGCGGCATGGGCGCGGTGATGGGCTCCAAGGGGCTCAAGGCCATCGTGATCGACCCCAGCGAGGGCAAGAGACCCGTCCTGGCCGATCCGGAAGCCTTCAAGGCAGCGGCCAAGCAGTTCGCCAAGTACATCACCGACCATCCGGTGACCAGCGAGGGCCTGACCAACTACGGCACCAACGTGTTGATCAACATTCTCAACGAGGCCGGCGGCCTGCCCACCCGCAACTTTTCCGTGGGCCACTTCGAAGGCGCCGAAAAGGTCTCCGGCGAGACCCTGAACGAGATCACCCAAAAACGCGGCGGCACCGTGGCCCACGGCTGCATGGCCGGCTGCATCATTCGATGTTCGGGCATCTACGTCAACGAGGGCGGCAAGTACGTAAGCAAGTGGCCCGAGTATGAGACGGTCTGGGCCTGGGGCCCCAACTGCGGCATCGACGACCTGGACGTCATCGCCGACCTGGACTACATGTGCGACGACTTCGGCATCGACACCATCGAGACCGGCTGCGCCATGGCGGTGGCCATGGAGGCCGGCCTCCTGGAGTTCGGCGACGGACCCGGCGCCAAGAAGCTGTTGGCCGAGGTGGGCGAGCTGACCCCCATGGGCCGCATCCTGGCCTCGGGCACCAAGGCGGTGGGCCAGATGTTCGGCGTGGCCCGGGTGCCGGTGGTCAAGGGCCAGAGCCTGCCCGCCTATGACCCCCGCGCGGTCAAGGGCATCGGCGTGACTTATGCCACCACCCCCATGGGTGCGGATCACACCGCGGGTTACTCGGTGTCGGCCAACATCCTCTCGGTGGGCGGCGAGGTGGACCCGCTCAAGCCCCACGGCCAGTCCGAGCTCTCCCGCGGCCTGCAGATCGCCACCGCCGCGGTGGACAGCGCCGGCCTCTGCCTCTTCGTGGCCTTCCCGGTGCTGGACTATCCCGACGCCCTGGGCGAGGTGGTCAAGATGCTCAACGCCCGCTTCGGTCTGGAACTAACCGGCGACGACGTGGCCGGCCTGGGCCAGAAGGTCCTGGAGATGGAGTTGGACTTCAACCAGCGGGCCGGCTTCAACAAGGCCATGGACCGGCTGCCCGACTTCTTCAAGCGCGAGCCGCTGAGGCCTCATTCGGAGGTATTCGACGTGCCCGATGAGGAGTTGGACGCCACTCTGCAGTTCTAGGCCACAACCTGTGCTAAGCTACGGGCCGGGGGTTCGCCCCCGGCCCTTTTATTGAGAGGCGAGATGCAGATCACCGCCAAACTCTCCGGGCCTTTGCGCAAAGAGATCGAGGGCCTGCAAAACGGCGAAATCAGCTTCCAGGTGCCCGAGGGCACCATGGTAACCGGCGCCATCGAGGCCCTGGGCCTGACCGGCAAGGTGCGCATGCTGATGCTAAACGGCAAGGCGGTACTGCACGACACCGAGCTCCACGACGGCGACCGCCTGGCGCTGTTGCCCCCGTCCCTGGCCTTCAACATGTACGTGGCCACCGGTTTTCTGGCGCCGGCGGTGCGCGAGGACATCCGGAAAAAGAGAGGGGAAAAGGACTAGATGGCCCTGATCGATTTGACCCTGCCCCTGGAACAGGACAACCCCTTCAGCCGGGAAAAACCCAACCTGGCCGGCCTGGGCCACCTGGGCACTCACTTGGACGTGATCAAAATCCCGCCGCCTGAGGTGGAGAGTTTCATCAGCCCGGGCCGGTTGGTTGACGTAAACGGCATCTGGGGGCGGCCCCTGGAACCTGGCGACTTGGACGGACTAGATGCCGCCGCGCCTGGCGAATTCCTGATCCTCAACACCGGCTGGCTGGCGGCCAAATACCCGGAGCCGGAATATTTCGGCGAGCACCCCGAGCTGAGCGACGCCGCCCTGGAGGCGCTCTTGGCCGCCCGGCCCGGCTTTATCGGCATCGACGCTCCTGGCCTGGGCCGGGGCAAGCGCCACCAGCAGCTTGACTCCCGGGCGGCCTCCGAGCGCGTGTTCATCGTGGAGAACCTGGTGAACACTCACCGCCTGGGCCCGGAACCCTTCACGGTCTACTGCTTCCCCTTGCACCTCGCCGACAGCACTGGCCTGCCGGTGCGCGTGCTGGCGGAACTATGACCTGATCTTCGGCTCCCTCCGCGCGCAATCCAACCCCTTTATCAGCTACAATCTAGAGGCAACAGGCAACCCCAACTTATCGGAGTTGAAGTGACCCCTGTTGACTGGCTGGTAATCATCGCTTACCTGAGCGGCATGATCGGGCTCAGTGTGTATCTGGGCCGGCGCCAGAAGACCCAGGCCGACTACTACCTGGGCGGGCGCACGCTGCCCTGGTGGGCCATCGGCCTGTCCACCATGGCAACCCAAACCTCGGCCATCAGTTTCATCTCGATACCTGCCTTCGTCGCCATGAAGCCCGACGGCGGACTCACCTGGTTGCAATACGA
>JANQFN010000300.1 GCA_028277825.1 Desulfarculaceae bacterium | reverse complement strand
TCCACCACCTGGTGGTCAATGCCCAACTGCTCGGCCGCGGCGGCGCCGGCCCGCCAGGCGCGGTCCGGCCCGGCGCCCATCCGGAGACTGAGGCCGTGCACCCGGTGTCCGGCCTCCCTCAAAAGGAAAGCAGCCACCGAGGAGTCCACGCCCCCGCTCAGAGCCACCGCGATATCCGCCAACTGTCCACTCCCCTCGAGCAAAATCATAGAAAGTTCATCGACTTTAGGGAGAATTGAAATATATCGCCGGCCCTTTAGGCTGTCAAACTAATTCCCATGATTATTTGTATGAAATACTACCATTAGACAGGATAGTCGAGCTTAAAACGCAATAGCCCCTATATGAAAGGGCTGACAGCTAGGGTTGGAAGCTATAAACACCTTTCTTTTTTAGGTGATTGTTCTCTAGAACCTAAAGCCCGGCTTTTTCCCTGGTGAGAATAAAAATTGTGGAATTTAAATGCCGAAAATCAGCGGCGCAGGGCGCGCTCCATCTCGCGTTCTTGATCGCGCTTTTTGATGGCCGCCCTCTTGTCGTGCCGCTTCTTGCCTTTGGCCAGGGCCAACTCCACCTTGGCCCGTCCCCGCTTGAAATACAGGCTTAACGGTATCAGGCTGTAGCCCTGTTGATCCACCTTGCCAGCCAGACGCCGAAGCTCGCGCTTATGCAACAAGAGCTTGCGGGGGCGGGTGGGTTCGTGGTTGTCGTAGTAGGCAAAGGGATAGGGCTGGATCTGACAGCCCATGAGCCAGCCCTCGCCGTTTTTAATGCGGGCGTAGGCCTCGGTCAGGCTGGCTTTGCCCAAACGCAGGGACTTGACCTCGGTGCCGGTCAAGACCAGCCCTGCCTCGAAGCGGTCGCCCAGCTCGTAGTTGAAGCGGGCCTTTTTATTCCTGGCCACCAGTTTGACACCCGACATGACCGCGCCTACCTCGCGCCCGGGTCGGCGGGGACCGGCCCGAAGATTTCGCTGAAGTGGCGGCCCAACTCCCGGTCCACGAAGGCGCTCACTTCAGCGGCGGTGGCATAACTCAGGGCGTGGCGGGCCAGGTCGCGCCAGGTGCGGGCGGAGGCCTGGCGCAGGATTTGCTTGACCCGGGGAATGGCCAGGGCATTCATGGACAGGCCGTCCAATCCCAGGCCCAACAGAAGCGGCACCGAGCGCACGTCGCCGGCCATCTCGCCGCACATGGAGACCGTGATGCCCTCGGCGTGGCCCGCGTTGACCACCTGGCGCACCATGCGCAGCACCGCCGGATGCAGCGGCTGGTAGAGGTGGGCAACATACTCGTTGACCCGGTCGATGGCCAAAGAATACTGGATAAGGTCGTTGGTGCCGATGGAGAAGAAATCCACGTGTTCGGCCAAAAGGTCGGCCACCGCCACCGCCGAGGGCACTTCGATCATGATGCCCACCTTCATGTCGGGATCAAAGTCCACCCCTTTGGCGCTCAACTCCTCGGTGACCTCGGCCAGCACTTCCTTGGCCTGCAACAACTCGCCCACCCCGGAGATGAGGGGGAACATCACCCGCACCTCGCCAAAGGCCGAGGCCCGCAAGATGGCGCGAAGCTGGTTTTTGAACAGCTCCCGCTCCTTGAGGCAATAGCGGATGGCCCTAAGCCCCAGGGCGGGATTTATCTCCGGAGCCAGTTCCAGGGAGCTGGCGAACTTGTCGCCGCCGATGTCCAGGGTGCGGATGTTCACCGGGCGGCCCTCCATGCGCAGAGCCACGGCCTGGAAGTTGGCGAAGAGGTCTTCCTCGCTGGGCAGGGTGGCCTGGCTGACGTAGAGGAACTCGGTGCGGTACAGGCCGATACTTTCGGCACCGTAGGTTAAGACGGTGCCCACTTCCTCGGATAGTTCGATGTTGGCGCCCACGTCCAAAAAGCGGCCGTCCACGGTCTCGGCGGCCAGGTGGGCCTGGGTCAGGATCTCCTGGGCGTATAGTTCGTAGGCCTCCTGCTTGTCGCGGTAGTCGTGCAGGGTTTCGTCGTCGGGGTTGATGATCAGGTCGCCGGACGAGCCGTCCACGATGACGAAGTCGCCGCCGGATACCTCCGAGGTCACCCTCTCCAGACCCACCACCGCGGGGATGGCCTTGGCCTGGGCCATGATGGCCGTGTGGCTGGTGGGGCCGCCCATGTCGGTGACAAAACCCATGATCCAGTCCAGGTCCATCTGGGTGGTGTCGGCCGGGCTCAGGTCGTGGGCCACCACCACCACCTTTTCGCGAATGGTCGAAAGCTGGCTGTGGTTCTGGCCGGACATATGCCTGAGCAAAAGCTCGGTCACATAGGCCACGTCGGAAAAACGGGAGCGAATGTATTCGTCCTGGATGTTCTCGAACACCTGCTTGGCCTCAGCCTCGGCCAGACTCAGAGCCCACTCCGCGTTGATCTTCTGCCGGCTGATCAAATCCAGGGTGCGCTGGCTGATCATCTTGTCCTGCAGGATGGACAGGTGGGCGTCGATGATGTAGGAGTAGTCGGCCATGGCGTCGCCCAGCTCGTCCCGGGCCGCGGTGAGTTCGGCCCTGGTGGCCGCCAGGGCGCTCTGAAAACGCTCCACCTCCCGCCGGGCCTGTTCCTGGTTCTCCAGGGGACGATAGGGCACCTGCACCGGATTGCGGGCCACCACCAGGGCGCGGCCGATGGCGATGCCCGGGCTGACGCCTACCCCCTGCATGGCCTTTTCCTTGGATGCGCTCAAGAGCCCTCTCCGAACAAGTCTGCAAAAAGCTGCTCCAGGGCGTCCAGGGCCTTGCCCGCCTGGGGCCCCCTGGCCTGGACCATGAGACTGCTGCCCTGGGGCGCGTCCAGGGTCAGGATGGACAACACGCTGGAGGCGTCGGCCTCCACGCCGTCTTTGACCAGCACCACCGAACAGGCAAAGCGGGCCACGGTCTCGGTCACCTTGGCCGCGGCCCGGGCGTGCAGACCCAGGCTGTTAGTGACCGCCAATTCCCTCTGCTGGCTTTTTCCTTTTTCTTCAGCGCCGCTCACCTCTGACAGCTCTTTCTCTTCTTCCTTTATGGCCAACAGCCTTTGGTAGACCTCTTCCCGGCTGAAGCTGGTGGCCGCGGCCACCCGGCGGGCCAGGGCGCTGGGAGCCTCTAAGCCTTGCGCTAACCCATCCCGGAGCAACCGCTCCAGTTCTGGTTCGCTGGTGCCCTCGGCCTGGCCGGGCCCGATTACCAGGGTGATCTCCCCCTTGCTCTCCAGATCCTGCACCCGTCGGGCCAGCCCGGCGCAGGTGGTGTGCACCACTTCCTCGTGCACCTTGGACAGCTCCCGGGCCAGCACCAGGTCCCGGTCACCCAGCACTTCCAAAAGGTCCCGGGCGGTGTCGCCCAGGCGGTGGGGCGCTTCGAACAGGGCCAGGGACCAGCCCGTGGCCCCGGCCTGGGCCAGGAGTTTTTTGCGCGGTCCCGCTTTGGCCGGCAAAAAACCTAAAAACACCAAGGGCGCCTGCCTAAGCCCGGATACGCTCAAGGCCGCGGCCAGGGCGCTGGGCCCGGCCACCGGCGATACCCGGTGCCCCAGCCGCGCCACCGCCTGCACCACCGCCGCGCCCGGATCGCTCAGGCCGGGGGTGCCCGCATCGCTGACCAGGGCCACGTCCTGGCCTCCGGCCAGGGCCTCCAGCACCTCGGCCACCGCCCGGCGCCGGTTGACCTCGCGGCAGGAGATGAGCCTTTTACCCCCCAATCCCAGGTGGCTCAGAAGCTTCCTGGTGCGTTTGAGGCTCTCGGCCGCCACCACCGGCGCCCGAGTCAGGACTTCTGCCGCCCGGGGGCTCAAATCCTGCAGGTTGCCGATCGGCGTGGCCACCACATATAGCGTGGCCATGGCTTATCACTCCGGCCTAAAGGCGTCTTTGAGATGACGCATCCGCGGCGGCCCGGAGCCGTACTCCACGGCCACCACGTCGAAGCGGCATGGGGGCTGCGGCTGGCCCATCTCGGCCAGATAGGCCGCCGCCGCCTGGGCCAGGCGCTTCTGTTTTCTAAGGTCAACCGCCTCCTCGGGAGATCCGTAATCCTGCCGCCCGCGGGCCTTGACCTCCACAAAGACCAAGATGTCTCCATCCCAGGCTATCAGGTCCAGTTCACCCCCGGCGGTTCTTTTGTTGGCCTCCACAATGCTATATCCCGCCCTGGTTAGCATGGCCTTGGCCAGGGACTCGGCCTCCCGCCCCAGGCTGGCCGCCTCTTGAGGATCAGTCACCGCCCAACTCCAGGACCCGCTGGGCCACCGGGCCGTAACTCCGGCGATGCGCCGGACAGGGCCCCAAACGCTGCAGGGCGTGCCGGTGCTCGGCGGTGGGGTAGCCCTTGTTGGCCGCAAAGTTGTAGGCAGGGTAATCATGGTGCAGGGCCAGCATAATCGCGTCCCGCTCCACCTTGGCCAGAATGCTGGCCGCGGCCACCGACAGGCAGGTGGCGTCGCCCTTGACCACCGCCTCCTGGGAAGTATCCATCTCCAGGCAAAAGCGGCCGTCCACCAGCAAATAATCGGGCGGGGGGGTCAACCCTTGCACCGCCCGGCGCATGGCCAGCAGGCTGGCGCGGTGGATGTTCAAACGGTCGATCTCGGGGGGCTCGGCCCGCCCCAGGGCCCAGGCCACGGCCCTGCTCTTGATGTGTTGGGCCAACTCCTCCCGTCTGCCCGCTGTCAGGCGCTTGGAGTCGTTCACCCCCGTGGAGTCCCACTCTCGGGGCAGGATCACCGCCGCGGCCATCACCGGCCCGGCCAAGGGTCCCCGCCCCGCCTCGTCCACGCCGGCCACCAGCCGGGAGCCCCGGCGGTAGAGGCCGGCCTCTTTATCAAAAGTGGGGCCGGCCGCGGCGTCAACCATGGTTTACACCCGCGAGGCCTCCTTGATGCGGGCCGCTTTGCCCCTCAGACCCCGGAGGTAGTAGATGCGGCCCTGGCGCACCTTGCCCCGGGTGACCACCTCCACCTTATCCAGGATGGGGGAGTTCAGGGGGAAGATGCGCTCCACGCCCACACCGTAGGAAATCTTGCGCACCGTGAAGGTGGCTCCGGGGCCACCGCCCCTGCGCCTGAGGCACACACCCTCAAAGACCTGGATGCGTTCCTTTTCGCCCTCTTTAATGCGCACGTGCACCTTGATGGTATCGCCAGCGCGGAAGTCGGGGATGTCCACCCGCACCTGTTCACGCGCGATCAATTCTATGGGATCCATGTCCAAACCTCCTGAAACCTTACCCTGCTGAGAATCTCCGGCAGGGTTTGCGTATTTTACCCTAAATTCGTTATTTTGCCAGTGCCGCTTTAAGGCTGGCCTTGGCCTTGCTCGGCCTTGACCTCGGCCAACAGATCACGCTCCTGGTCAGTCAATTCCAAACGCTCCAAAAGCTCGGGCCGGCGCAGCCAGGTGCGCCTGAGAGACTCCTTTTGGCGCCAGCGCGCAATGGCCACGTGATTGCCCGACAAGAGCACCTCGGGCACCTTGAGCCCCCGGAACTCATCGGGCCGGGTGTAGTGCGGATGCTCCAGGAGCCCGTCGCTGAAACTGTCGCTGGCCGCCGAGCCCTCGCCGCCCAACACGCCGGGGATCAGCCGGCTCACCGCATCCACCACGGTCAGGGCGGGCAACTCGCCGCCGCTGAGCACATAGTCACCCACCGATATTTCCTGATCCACCGCCAGCTTGCGCACCCGTTCATCAATACCCTCGTAGCGCCCGCAGATCAGAACCAGGCGCTCCAGAGAGGCCAACTCGGCGGCCAGTTGTTGATCAAAAGGCCGTCCCGCGGGTGACATCAGGATGATGCGCGGTTTGGGCTTTCCCGGCAGGCTTTCCAAGGCGGCCACCAGGGGCTCCACCTTCATCACCATGCCGTCGCCGCCGCCGTAGGGGTAATCATCCACCGTGCGGTGCCGGTCAAAGGCAAAATCGCGCACGTTGGTCAGGCGCAACTCAATCAGGCCCGCCTTTTGGGCCCGGCCCAGGATGGAGGCCTTGCCATAGGCCCGGCACACCTCGGGCAGCAGCGTCAGAATATCAAAAATCATGGCTGGATCACCCGCCTGCTTCGTCTTGTTCCCAGCCCTGTGCTTCCAAAAGACCCGGTGTGGGCTCTACGACGATTTCGCCGGCCTCTAAGTCCATGGTCTGGACCACATCCTGAGTCACCGGGATCATCCACTCGCCGCCGGCGGCGTCGCGCACCACCAAAAGATCATGGGCGCCGTAATCCACCACCGCGTGCACCCGGCCCAACTGACGGCCTTCTACGGTTATCACCGACGCGCCCTTGAGCTGGAACCAGTAGTATTCGTCCTCGGCCAGGGGGGCCAGGTACTCTCGCCTGAGATAGGCCCAGGCCCCGCCCAAGGCGGCGGCCTCTTCCCGATTCTTTATTTCAGCCAGCCGAAGAAGGATGCGGCCCCCGTGGGGCCGCATGGAAAGCAGCTTCAGGGGCCGGGCTCTTTCGGGGTCAGGACCCAGGTAGATCACCCCCGCCCGCTGAAATATGGCGTCATCAGTGGCAAAGGAGGTGAGCTTCACCTCGCCCTTGAGGCCGAAGGCACCGGCCGCCCGACCCATCAGCACCAGGTCGGGAGGGCTCATGCCTACTCGATGATCTCCAGAACCGAGCGCTTGCGAATCTTGGTGGAGGCCGCGCTGAGTATGGTGCGCATGGCCCGGGCCGTACGGCCCTGTTTGCCAATCACCTTGCCCAGGTCCTCCTTGGCCACCTTAAGCTCAATAACCGAAGTCTGTTCGCCTTCGATCTCGTTGACCTGGACCTGTTCGGGGTTGTCCACCAGCGCTTGGGCGATGTAAGTGATGAGCTCTTTCATGGCGCACCTCCGCTGTAGCGTGAGTGTTTCCGTGCAAGCCGCGGTCCAGGTCCGAGTATGGGCTTAAGACTGTGCCGCGGCGGCCTCCCCCTGGTTCTCCTGGGGCAAGAGTCCCCGAGCTTTCAACAGGCTGGCCACGGTGTCTGAGAGCGTAGCTCCCTGGTCCAGCCACTTCTTGAGCAGATCACTTTTCAGCGTAACCTCGGCCGGATCCTTGAGGGGATCGTAGGTGCCCAGCACCTCTAAAAAACGGCCGTCCCGCGGGGCCTCGCCGTCGGCGGCCACTATGCGGTAAAAAGGTTTCTTTTTGGCGCCTTTGCGCGTAAGTCTGATTCTCACTGCCATGGTCGTTCGTTCCGATGCTTCTATGGTCGAAAAAGTGGTTGTTATGCCTATTATCTACATGGACCCGAGCAATTGGGCCAACTGTTTCTTTTTGCCGCCGCCCATTTTGGCCATGCCCTTCATCATTTTTTTGGCCTGGGCGAAGTTTTTGAGCAGGCGGTTTACATCTGCCACTGAGGTGCCCGAGCCCTTGGCGATGCGCTTGCGGCGCGAGCCGTTGATGATCTGGTGGTTGGCCCGCTCGGCCGGAGTCATGGAGCAGATGATGGCTTCGGTGCGCTTGAGTTCTTTCTCGTCGGGCGTTAGGTTCTTCATGCCCTTGAGCTTGCCCGCGCCGGGCAGCATCTTGAGGATGCCGTCCAGAGAACCCATTTTTTTAAGCTGCTGCATCTGCTCCCGGAAATCTTCCAGGGTGAAGCTGTTGGTGGCCATCTTCTTGGCCAGGGCCTCGGCCTGATCAGCCTCAAAGGCTTCGCCAGCCTTTTCCACCAAGGTGAGCACGTCGCCCATACCCAGTATGCGCCCGGCCATGCGGTCGGGGTGAAAGGCCTCGATGGCGTCGAGCTTTTCGCCCACGCCCACCAGCTTGATGGGAACGTCGGTGACCGCGCGGATGGACAGGGCGGCGCCGCCTCTGGCATCGCCTTCCACTTTGCTCAGCACCACGCCGCTCAGGCCCAGGCGCTGATGAAAAGACTCGGCCACGTTCACCGCGTCCTGGCCGGTCATGGCGTCGGCCACCAGCATCACTTCCTGCGGGTTGAGCTTGGCGCGAATGCCCTCCAACTCGGCCATCAGTTCGTCGTCAACATGCAGGCGGCCGGCGGTGTCCAGGATCAACAGGTCGCAGTTTTCCCGCGAGGCCCCGCTCAGAGCCTGCAGGCAGATGTCCAGGGGGGCTTGGACCGGGTCACTGTCAAAAACCGGCACCCCGATCTCGGCCCCCAGTTTTTTGAGCTGGTCGATGGCTGCCGGACGCTGGGTATCCGCGGGCACCAAATAGGGGCTGCGGCCTTTTTTCTTCAGCATCAGCGCTAACTTGGCGCTGGTGGTAGTCTTGCCCGAGCCCTGCAGTCCCACCAGCATGAACACCAGCGGCGGCTTGCCCACCAGGTTCAGGGGCTCGGCGCTGCCGCCCATGAGCTCGCTGAGTTCTTCCTTGACGATCTTGATGACCTGCTGGGCCGGGGTGAGGCTTTGCATCACTTCCTGGCCCACGGCCCGTTCCCGGATGCGGACGATGAAGTCCTTGGCCACCTTGTAATTGACGTCAGCTTCCAAAAGGGCCAGGCGCACCTCACGCAAAGCCTCGGAGATATTGCTCTCCGATAGTTTGCCGTGCCCTTTTAGCCGCTTGAAGGTCTGGGCCAGCCGGTCGCTCAGGTGATCAAACATCGCGCAAGTAGTTCCTCATCAGCCCGGTCCGCAGTTTCGCCTGAATGGCAACACGTGGGCAAAGTAGCGATTATATTGGACCAGGGGGTCCACGTCAACCAATGCAACGGGGATTTTTGCAGCCTAACTGCACCACCTTGTGAAATTGTACCATTGTGGCCGAGCAAGGTTCAATTGTTACTTTTCCCCCGAATTTTCTCCCTGGCTGGATTTGGGCCACGGCAAGGGGTATAAAAGAGAGCCATGAGCCTCAAATCATTACTAGCTTTGGACATCGGCGGCGGCACCCAGGACATCCTCCTTTGGCGTGCCCAACAAACCATTGAAAACGCGGTCAAGCTGGTATTGCCCGCCCCTACGCAAGTGGCTGCGGCCCGCTTGCGCCGGGCCCGGGCCCAAGGGCAGGACGCCTTTCTGCATGGCTGGCTCATGGGCGGCGGCGCGGTGCACCGAGCGGTGGACCAGCACCTTGAGGCCGGATTAAAAGTGTATGCCACACCCTCGGCCGGAGCCACCTTTGCCGACGACCTGGCCAAGGTGGAGGCCATGGGCATCCACCTTGTGGAACAAAATCCCGATGGCGCCGCTTCGATTCCCTTTGGCGACCTGCATCTGGACCAGCTGCGCGCGGTGTGCGCCGGCTTTGAGGTGGAGTTGCCCGACACCCTGGCCCTGGCCGTGTGTGACCACGGATTTTCGCCGGGCTATTCCAACCGCAAGTTCCGTTTCGAACAGTGGAGCAACTTTTTGCAAGGCGGCGGCCGGCTGGACGAACTTTTGATCAGCCAGCCGCCGGAATCCATGACCCGGCTCAAGGCCCTGCAGCAGCAGGCCCCGGGCTGCCTGCTCATGGACACCGCCGCCGCCGCCGCCTGGGGGGCGTTGCAAGACCCGGCCGTGGCCCGCGCCGCCGAGGGCGAGGGAGTCTGCGTCGTCAACCTGGGCAACATGCACACCGTGGCCTTCCTGGTGCAAGGCGGGCAGGTGTCGGCGGTATATGAGCATCACACCCGCTGTTTGGACCGGGCGTTGCTGGCCGACCACATCAACCGATTCGTGGCCGGTGATTTGGGTGACGACGAGGTGTTCGCCGGCAAGGGACATGGCTGCGCCCGCCTGGCCGGCGCGCCCCGCGCCCTGCCCGGCCCGCCGGTGATCACCGGTCCCCAGCGCCGCATGGCCCAGGGCCTGGGCTGGACCACCGCAGTGCCCCATGGCGACGTTATGCTTTCGGGGTGCTTCGGCCTCTTGGCCGCAGTCCAAAACCGCTTCAGCGGCCGCACCGGGCAGGCGGACCAGGAGGGATAGTTACCGGCTCACATGTCCGCGGCCCGTGCAAAATATTCTCTATTCAGCTTTTTGCTAGCCGCCGCTTGCCTGGCGGCTTCGTTGCTGGTTGTGTGGGCTCCGGCTCATGCGGCTGCGTACTCCCAGCCCGGCCCGGCGCCGGCGCTGCTGGCCGAGGCGGCCCAGTACGACCTGGCCCCCTATCTGGAGGTCTTTTTCGACCCCAGCCGCAAGCTGAATGTCCAACAGGTCTCCTCAACGAACTTTGCAAAGCGCTTTCAGCGCATTTCGCCCCAACCCACCCTGAAGCTGGGCATCACCAACGCCGCAGTTTGGCTGCGTTTCAAGCTGAAACGCCCGCGCAACGAGGCGGCCAGGGGCTTCACCCTCAAGCCGGGCGCCTATTTCATCGAGTTGGACAACACCCAAATACAATTTTTGGACGTCTACTTTCCCTTGACCGCTGCCGCCGCCGGCCGGGGCCGGCCCATATTTCAGGTGGTGCAAACCGGCCTCAACCGGCCTTCGGAACAACGGCCTATATTGTTCAGAACCTTCGTTATCCCCGTACCAGCCGATTACCTGGACGGCCAATTCATCTACTTGCGCCTATTCAGCGCCAACACCCTGACGGTGCGGCCATACCTGTTCTCCCAAAATGGCCTACAGCAACGTCTAGCCTGGGATAGCTATTTCTTCGGAGTGGTCTTGGGTGTGCTTCTGGCCATGTTTTTGGCCAACCTGATTTTCTTTTTCACCTTCCACGACCGCACCTACCTCTACTACGTGTTCTACGTGGCCTCCATATTTATGTTCACCTTGGTCACCTATGGCCAGATCAATCTGCTAGCCCCGATGCCCCCCCCGGTCATTATGAGGATCATCTGGTTCTTCGTGGGACTGGTGATCATATCGGCGGCCATATTCACTCGAACCTTTTTACGAACCAAGCAGCGCACCCCCCGCCTGGACAAGGCCCTATTGACCTTGGCCATAGGCGGTGTTTCCGTAATCTTTGTAGCCGCGGCAGGTTATTATCGCCTTGCCACCGTACTGACCCACATTTTCGGCATGATCCAACCTTGCCTGATAATCCTCACCGCCATTATCTGTTGGCGGCAGGGTTTCCAGCCCGCCCGCTTCTTACTTTTGGCCTGGTCGGTGCTCCTGGCCGCGGTCTTCTCAATGGGTTTGAAAGGCTTCGGCCTTTTGCCCCAAGCCATCTCCTTCACCGAAACCCTGCCTGCGGCCACCGCCCTGGAGGCGGTGCTATTGTCCTTTGCCCTGGCCGACCGGATCAGGCTTTTGCGCAAGGAGCGCGAGGAAGCCCGGCGCGGGGAGATACGCTACCGTCAAATGAGCATCACCGACGAACTCACCGGGCTCTACAACAAGCGCTTTTTGTCCAGCCGGCTGGTCAGCGAGGTGGAGCACGCTCAAAACGTGGAACAGCCGCTGACTATGCTTTTGTTGGACGTGGATGATTTCAAGCGCTTCAATGACACTTACGGCCATGCCGAAGGCGACAAGGTTTTGGCCAGCCTGGCCCGGGTGATCAGCGAAAGCAGCCGGGAGAGTGACTACGCCTGCCGCTACGGGGGCGAGGAGTTCGTGGTGATCATGCCCAGCACCCTGCTGGAGCAAGGCCGACTGGTGGCCGAGCGCATCCGCATCGGTTTTTTTGAGACTCCCTTCCAGCCCCTGCCAGGCGGCGAGGTGCAAGTCAGCGTCAGCATCGGTCTGGCCCAGTTGGAGCAAGGCGAGGCCTACGACTCTCTGTTGCGCCGAGCCGACCAGGCTCTGTATCAGGCCAAACACGCGGGTAAGAACCAAACCGTGGCCTCGGAACCAGCCTAGAGCTTTGTCATTGCCGGTCGCCCAAAAATTGCAGCCCCTCCCCGAAGGCAAAGGGCTTGCAGGGGCCGGGGCAAAGAGGTTTTAATCAGGCATGGCTCTGAACAAACCACAAGCCGCCCAGCGGATCGCCCAGCTCTCCGACCAACTCCGGCGGCTGTCCTTTTTATATTACAGCCAGGGCGTCAGCGAGGTGTCCGACGCGGAGTACGACCGCCTTTTCGCAGAATTGCAAAACTTGGAAAGCGACCATCCTGAACTGGTCCTGGCCGACTCGCCCACCCGGAGCGTGGGCGCCCCCATCTCCACCAGCTTTGATCCGGTGAACCACTTTCATCCCATGCTCAGCCTGGAATCCAAAGTGGACTTCAGTGTGGTCAGCGACCTGCTCAAGCGCCTGGCGGACGCCGGGGCGCCGGATGCGGAGTTGCTGGCCCAGCCCAAGATAGACGGCCTGTCCGTGGAGTTGGTCTACCAAGAGGGCCTGCTCAAAGTGGGCTCCACCCGCGGCGACGGCCTGATCGGCGAGGACATCACGCCCAACCTGCGCACCATCGACAACATTCCCAGTCACCTACCCACGGCGGAACAGGTGGTGGTGCGCGGCGAGGTCTTCATGGACCGCGAGGGATTTTTGGAGTTGAACCGGGCCCTGGTGGAAAAAGGCCAGGAGGGTTTCGCCAACCCGCGCAACGCCGCCGCCGGCAGCCTGCGCCAACTGGACCCGGCGGTCACCGCCACCCGGCCTTTGCGCTTTTTCCCCTTTGAAATGACCAACGCCGACGAATTGGGCCTGACAAACGACCGCGAGGTCTTGGCAGATTTGCAGGCCTGGGGCTTCCCCACCTACCCCGATGACCAGCACTGGGGCCGGGGCCCGGATTTCATCAAAGAGGTTCATGCCCAGTACGAAGCCACGCGCGAGGAACTGCCCTTTGAGATCGACGGCCTGGTGGTCAAGGTGGCGGACTTGGCTCTGCGCCGTGAGTTGGGCCAGCGCACCCGCACCCCCCGCTGGGCGGTGGCCTGGAAATTCCCGCCCCGCCAGGAGGTGACCACCCTCAAGGACATCGCGGTACAGGTGGGGCGCACCGGCAAACTGACCCCGGTGGCCCTGATGATGCCAGTGGATGTGGGCGGGGTGACCGTGAGCCGCGCCACCCTGCACAACTTCGGCCGGGTTCAGGAGTTGGACGTACGCGTGGGCGACCGGGTGCGCATAGAGCGGGCCGGCGACGTGATCCCCCAGGTGGTGGAAGTGGTGGAAAAGGCCTCACCCCGCGGCGAGAAAGTGGAGCCGCCGAAAGAATGCCCGGTGTGCAAAAGTCAGGTGGTTCGTCCAGAAGTAAAAGGAGAAAACGGACCCGAACCCGGCGCCAACCACTATTGCGCAAATCATTTGGGTTGCCCCGCTCAACTGGAAGGAGCCCTGCAACACTTTGCCAGCCGCGGCGCGATGGATATAGAAGGGTTAGGAAAAAAGAGTGTAATCGAGTTGAGACAATTGGGTTTGCTTACAGATCTTCCGTCTATATACAGACTGAAAAAACACAAACAAGAATTAGAGAGTTTGGAAGGTTGGGGGCAACTGAGTACAGACAACCTCTTGGCAGCAATTGAAGTAACTCGTCACGCACCCCTGGACAAGTTCCTGTTCGCTCTTGGTATCCCCCACTTAGGTGAAGCCACCGCCCGCGACCTCGCTAAAAAGTTTGTTTCGTTAGAAGGTGTAATAAAAGCGGCGGACGAGGAACATAAAAAATGGGGGATTGTGGGTTTAAAGGGAAGATGGCCGTCTGTTGCAAAAAACATTGTTTCTTTCTTTCAGGACAAACCGATTCAAAAAGGCCTGTTGGAAAATAACGAAGAGTCATTGAAAAAAATACTCATGGAAGTGCCTAAAATTGGCGAGGCCAAGGCAGATAACCTATTGGACAATTATTCAACTCTAGGTGAAATCATTTCAGCCTCGATCAATCAGGTTAAAAAGGACGCTATTCCCGGTCTTACTGTTGTGCCGGGAGTGGACGATACAGTTGCCCAATCCATTGCCGACTTCTTTACCCAACCTGAAACCAGAGCAACCGCTTTGGCTCTGGCTTCCGAGGTGAACCCGGCTCCGTTGGATAGTGAACCCGATGGAGCCGGCCCCTGGTCCGGTGTCAGCGTGGTGTTCACCGGTTCCCTGGAAAACCTGCCCCGCGGCGAAGCCAAAGAGATGGTGCTCAATCTGGGGGGCCGGGTGTCATCCAGCGTCAGCCAGAACACCGATCTGGTGGTGGCCGGGGCTGACCCAGGCTCCAAAGCGGAAAAGGCCCGTGATCTGGGGGTGGAGATAATCGGCCGGGACGAATTTTTAAAACGGGTGAAAGGTGCCGGCGGAGTGGTGGCCTCGCCGGGGCCGCTTTTTGAAAACGGAGGCGAATGATGGAACTGGTGCGTGCCGCGGCCCTGATCAAAGGCAGGGTGCAAGGGGTCTGGTTTCGGGCCTCCACCAAAGAGGTGGCCGACTCTTTGGGTCTGGCCGGCTACGTAAAGAACCTGCCCCTCAGGCGGGTGGAGGCGGTATTCCAGGGCCCCAAGGACAAGGTGGATCAGGCCCTGGCCTGGTGTCATCAGGGCCCGGCGGCGGCCGAGGTCAGCGAGGTGCAGGTCAGTTGGCAGGAGATCGAAGACAGCCTATCCGGTTTTGATATCCGCTATTGAGCGCTCAGGCTGCAAGCTTTTTGCACAGGGTATTTACAATTGCCCAAACTACGGCGATAATGCCTGGTGATTCCCTTAAGTAACGTGCCGGAGAGATATTCTATGTTGGTCCGCGCTAGAAATCCGCGCCGCCTGTCTGCCTTGATCGTCTCCATCGCCCTGTTGGGCCTGGCGGCGGCGGGCTGCGGCATCACCAAGACCGTCACCGACTACTGGGACCACATAATGGACAGCCGGGACACGAGCCTGAGAAAGCGGATCGTGGTGGCCCCCTTTGTCAGCCGCCTGCCCCATCTCAAAGTCCGCGCCCAGGCGGTGGGCAAGGCCATCACTCAGAGGCTGGCCAAGCAGGGCGGCATGGTGTTGGTGGATTTCAAGCTGCTGCGCGAGGAGTTGGCCAAAGTCAGCCCCAAGATAAAGAGCACCGAGGAGCGCATCGTGGTCGCGGCCATGCGCCTGGGCCTGAACACGGTGCTCACCGGCTCGCTCACCAACCTGGGGGTGAAGTACGACAAGACCGGCATCTACGGCTTCCGGGAAAACGAACCCTTTGCCAGGCTCGAGTTGAATATGAAGCTCATCGACGTGGCCACCGGCGTGCTTCTGGCCGAGCACGCCTTGGACTCCAAGCTGGAAATGACCCCGGTGCAGGGGACCAACATCTTGCACGGCCAGCCCTTCCCGCCCAAGATCGTAGACGAACTGCAGGCCGAACTGGTGCCGCCGGCGGTGGACTGGGTGGTCAAAAAGGTCAATGCCCAGGCCTGGACCGGCTTCATATTGGCGGTGGACGGCAAGCAAGTGAAAACCACCGTGGGCCGCGACACCGGGCTTTCGGTGGGTGACATCCTGGTGGCCTATGCCAAGGGCGAGCGCATCCGTTCGGGCAGCGGTCGCATCCTGACCATGCCTGGTCCGCCGGTAGCCAAACTCAAGTTAACCAAGCTGGAGGCGCGCACCGCCTGGGCTGAGGTGCTGCCACTCAAGGCCGAAGAAAAAGACGAAGACAAGGACAAGAAAGACAAAAAAGACGCCAAGCCGGCGCCCAAGCCTATTACCCTGCAACCGGGACAGGTGCTTCGAACCTACTGAGTCTTAATTGACTGCTTTTCCTTTTTAGCCGCCTGATACAGCTCTTCGGCGTGGTCCCGCGCCGTGGCCTGGCCCTCGGCTCCGGCCAGCATGCGGGTGAGTTCGTCCAAGCGCCCCGGAAGGTCCAGGGGCTTGAGCAAGGTGGCGGTGCGGCCCTGCAAGACCTTTTTCTCCACCGCAAAATGCTGATCCGCCCAAGCGGCGATCTGGGGCAGATGGGTGATGCAGATCACCTGGCCGCTGACGGCCAACTGGGCCAGCTTTTTGCCCACCGCCGCGCCGACGGCCCCGCCGATGCCGGCGTCCACCTCGTCGAAGATCAGGGTGGGGGCGCCGTGGCGGCGGGCCACCAAAGAACGCAAGGCCAACAGCAGGCGGGACAGCTCGCCGCCGCTGGCGATGCGGCTCAGGGGCCGAAAACCCTCGCCCGGGTTGGGGGCCATGAAGAACTCGGCCCGCTCCAGGCCGCGGGAGGACAAAGGTCCCTCCCCGGTCTCCAAGGCGGCGCCGGCCGGCGGGCTGAAGCGCACCTGGAACTGGCAGGCCGACATACCCAAATGGCGCACCTCCTCCTCGGCGGCCCGGGCCAGGCGCTGGGCCGACTCCTGGCGGGCTGTGCTCAATTCCCGGGCCAGGCCCAGGACCTCTTGCAGGGCCGCTTCCCGCTGGGCCTGCATTTGTTCGAGCCGCCGGCCGCCGGTCTCCAGGCCGGCCAGTTCGTCCTTGGCCTCTTGCAAGGCTGCCAGCGCGGCTGGCACGTCGCCGCCGTGTTTACGCACCAGACGCCTAATCTCGGCCAAGCGGGTCTCCACCCAGTCCAAGCGGCCGGGCTCAAAGGCCAGGCCCGAGGCATAATCGCGCACCTGGTGGGCGGCGTCCTCCAGGGAAAAGAAGGCCTCTTCCACTTGCTTGGCCAGAGCCTTGACCCGTTCGTCCAGCTCGGCCAGGTCCTCCAGTTGGCCGCGCACCGCGCCCAGCTTTTCCAGAATGGAGCCGTCGACCGTATAGAGCCCTTGGTGAGCGTCCCGGGCCAGGCCGGCCACCTGTTCGGCGTTGGCCAGGATTTGGCGCTCAGCCCCCAGCGCCTCCTCTTCGGCCGGGTCCAGTTCCGCGGCCTCCAATTCGGCCACGGTGTGCTCCAGCTCCTCCCGGCGGCGCAAGCGGTCGGCCAGGTCAGCCTGCAGCCTGGCCAGTTCGCGGTCGCGCTCACGCACCGCGCCCACCGCCCGGGCCACTTGCGCGGCTTTTTCCTCCAGGCCGGCATAGGCGTCCAGCAGCCAGAGGTGCTCTTCTGGTTTCAACAGGGCCTGGGAGGCGTGCTGGCCCACCACGCTGACCAACTCCGGACCCAGTTGGGCCAGCAGGCCCAGGGTGGCCAGAGAACCGTTGACCTGCACCCGGTTGCGCCCCTCGCGGTTCACCAGGCGGCGCACCACCAGGTCGTCGCTTTCTTCGGCCATGCCCTCCTCTTGCAGACGCCGGGCGGGATCGCTGTCCGGCTTGAGCTGGAACTGGGCCTCCAGCACGGCCTGCTCATCGCCCTTGCGGATCAGCTCCGAGGCGGCCCGCTGGCCGATGAGCATGTTTACCGCGGCCAGGATGATGGACTTGCCCGCGCCGGTCTCGCCGGAGAGTACGCAGAGGCCAGGGCCGGGCTCCATTTCCAGGGCCTTGATCAGGGCAAAGTTCTTGATGACCAGGTAAGTGAGCATGGAGCTAGGATGCCACCCCAAAAAGGCGGGCGCAAGTGGCCTCAGCCACGGTTGGTTTCATTCGTGCCCACCCTCAGCCGGGGCAGCCAAATCAACAGGAGCAGACCCAAGGCGGCGTGGACCCACCAAGTGACCATCAGGGCCCGGTTGGAACCGCCGCCCAGCCAGAACTCGGCCAGCCACATGCCCATTGGCGACCACCAGGCCCAGTCCGGCCGTGTGGCGCCCAGGCGGCCCGCCTCCACCACGAAACCGCTGAACCCGGTGAGAAAGGCCACAAATAACAGCCAGGCGTTGCGCACCCCCCAGGGCCGCCGCTTGCGCCAGATGATCAGGCGGCCGGCCAGCAACAGCAGGCAACAAACCGTGAACAGGGCCCCGGTCAGGTCCAGGTACAGCGAAAAGACCAGATAGGGGATGCCGCGCAGGAAGGGGTAGACATACATGTGGGCCAGCCATAGCAGGCCGCCCAGGGCCAGGTCCAAGAAGCTCCACCAGGCGATGATGCTTGGCAGAGCGCAGAGGCGCGAGGTGCGCCACAATGGGGCCAGGAAAAGCCAGCGGGCCCAGAAGCCGTCTTCGTCGCCTTGGGCCTTGGAGCCTGTTTTAAAGCGGCGGGCAAGGCCCCAGGCGAACAGGGCCAGGGCGGCCAGGGCCAGCAAATAAAAGAGCCAAACAGGCTGGGCCCCGAAAAGGGCCGTCCTGCCCGGGGTCAGCACCATGCCAGTCTAGACCTCCTCCCCGTTTTGGTCGAGCAAGGCCGCCACCCGCTCGGCGTCAGCCGGGCGATCCACCTCAGGCGAGTCGAAATCGGTGACAACGCAGCGCACTCGGTGGCCGTGCTCCAGGGCCCGGAGTTGCTCCAGCTTTTCCAGGTCCTCCAGTTTGCCGCCCGGCAGGTTGGTGAAGGTCTGCAAAAAGGAGCCGCGGAACAAGTACACCCCCAGGTGCTTGTAATAGGTGGCCTCATCGCCGTCGCGGGGAAACGGCACCGCCAGGCGCGAGAAATAAAGGGCATTGTCCTGGGCGTCCATCACCACCTTGACGTGGTTGGGGTCCCCTATTTCGTCCTGGTTGGTGATGGCCACCACCGGCGTGCTCATGGCCAACTCCGGCTCGGCCAGAAGCGGCGCGGCGCATTGCTCCAGCACCTGGTGGGGCAACAGCGGCTGGTCGCCCTGCACGTTGGCCACCAGATCCTCTGGGCCCAGGCCCAATATAGAGGCCGCGGCCGCCACCCGGTCCGAGCCGCTTCTCAGCTCGCTGGGGGTCATGATGGCCCGGCCGCCAAAGGCCTCCACCGCCTCAGAGATGCGCTCGTCGTCGGTGGCCACGGCCACGGTTTCCACGTCTTGGGCGCGGGAAACCCGCTCCATGACGTGCTGGATCATGGGCCGGCCGGCGATGTCCACCAGGGGTTTGCCCGGAAAGCGGCTGGAGCCCCAGCGGGCCGGTATGATCACGTGCAGGGCCACGGTTTACATCCCGCCGATGGCGCGGTTGACCGCCTCGGTCATCTGCTTTAAATGCTCCTCGTCCCAGCCCAGCATGATCTGCCAACTCAGGCAGCGGCTCAGGAGTCCGGCGGTCCGGGGCAAATCGTCGGGCTGGAAGTCCAGGGTTTCTTCGGGCCGCACAAAGGGCCAGCCGCCCTTGGCCACCGTGGCCCCGGCGTGCAAATGCTCCCAGTGCGGGTAGGCGTGCCAGGTGTTCACCCCCCAAGGCACCGCCCCGGCCCCGTTTTCGCTAAGTAGCCCGTTGAACTTGACCGCCGCCTCGGGGCTGTCCATGAACCAGGACAAAAAGGTGGCGGAATCGCCAGCCTCATCAGGCAGCTCCCGGAAGCTCACCCCGGGCACCCGGCTGACGGCCTCTTTCAAGGCCGCTTTGTGGCTGCGCTGGGTGGCCACCATATCGGGCAGCTTTTTAAGCTGGGCCAGGCCCATCGCACCCTGCAGCTCCATCATGCGGTAGTTGAAGCCGATGAAGCGGCGGCCCTCGTTGCCACGACCCACGGGCTTGTGGTCGTGGCCATGGTCCTGATACTCGCTGGCGCTTTGGTGCAGGGCCTCGTCGTTGGTAATCACCATGCCTCCCTCGCCGCAGGTCAGGGTCTTGACCGCGTCAAAGGAAAAGCTGCCCATGGCCCCGAAGGTGCCCAAATGGCGGCCTTGGAAGCTGCCACCGGCCGCCTGGGCGGTGTCCTCCATCACCGGTATGCCGTTTTTATCGGCAATGGCCATGATCTCGTCTATCTTGGCGGCGGCACCCATCATGTGCACCGGCACGATGCAGGCGGTCTTATCGCTGATCTTGGACTCCAAGTCAGCCGGATCCATGCACAGGGTCTCATCCACCTCGGTGAACACCGGCGTGGCCCCAATGTCCAGAATCGCCTCCCAGGTGGCCACGAAGGTAAAGCCTTGGGTGATCACCTCGTCGCCTTGGCCCACGCCCAAAGCGGCCAAGGCCACCTTCACCGCGGCGGTGCCCGAGGACACCGCGCAACCGAAGCGGGCGCCGGTGTAGGCGGCGAAGGCCTCCTCGAACTCCCGCACCTTGTAGATGCCCTGGCGCTGCTGGTCGAACTCATAGCGGAACAGCACGCCCCGCTCCATGACCTCGGCCACTGCCTCTTGCTCTTGTTCACCCAGCCATTCGAATCCCGGCATTTATATTTCTCCTAAACAAAGGCCTCTTGATAGATGGTTTCCAGGTCGCCAGCGGTCACCTCGCGGGGGTTGTTGGCAATGGGCACCGCCACGGTCATGGCCTTCTCGGCCATGGCCGGTACCGCGTCCTGGGGGACCTCCAGGTCATGCAGGCTGGTGGGGATGCCCACCTCGGCGGCCAGAGCGGCCACCTGCTCCACGCAGGCCTGGGCCGATTGGTCCACGTCCAGATCGTCGGGCAGCTCGGCCAGCACATGGCCCATCATGGCGAAGCGCTCCGGCGCGGCCTCCAGGTTGTGGCGCAGCACATAGGGCAGCAGCAGGGCGTTGGCCTCGCCGTGGGGGATGTCGTAAAAAGCGCCCAGGGGATAGGCCATGGCGTGCACCGCGGTGACCCCGGCCTGGGCCAGGGCCAGCCCGGCCAAATGCGCGGCCAACAGCATGCCCTCCCGCGCCTCCAGGTCGTTGCCGCCCGCCACCGCCTGGCGCAGATTCAGGCCGATCAACTCGATGGCGGTGAGCGCGTTCATGTCGCTCACCGGATTGGCCTTCTTGCTGGTGTAGGCCTCCATGGCGTGGGTCAGGGCGTCCATGCCGGTGATGGCGCTGATATAGGGTGGGCAGCTCACCGTAAGAAGCGGGTCCAGGATGGCGGTGTGCGGGTAGAGATAGCGGTCGTTGATGCCGCCCTTGAACTGGTCGGCCCGCCGGGTGAACACCGCAGTCCAGGTCACCTCGCTGCCGGTGCCGGCGGTGGTGG
>JANQFN010000188.1 GCA_028277825.1 Desulfarculaceae bacterium | reverse complement strand
AAGTTTAATGCTATTTCAGGTCTGGCAAACCAGTTTTCTGGAAAGTCACGGAGTTTGGGGAGAAGTTTTTTACATGCTGCACGCCTTCATCCCAGGCCGAAAAGAAGCAGGTAAGGGAGGGTAGAGGTTATTGGGCACCACACTCTTAATGTAGGGGAGGGGTTTATCCCCTCCCGTAAAGGGACTGTACTTGTTATGACAGCAGGCGGGGACCGGCACCGTTTGGATGGACGAACCGCCCTTTCCTTCATTAACCTCTTCTAGAATGCTCTGCTGTAGCAAAAAGGTTTCAGGCCTACAAACGGACGCTGTACGCCCGACCGCTCAAAAAACAGGCGCAATGATTTGACCACCACACCTCTAAAAGAAAAACCCCTGGGCCGGCCAGTCATCCGCGACGCCCTGGCCCACGCCCCGCAGTCCCCCGGCGTCTATATATTGAAGGACGCCAGCGGCCGGGTGCTGTACGTGGGCAAGGCCAAGCGCCTCAAGACCCGCCTGTCCAACTACGCCCGCAAGATCAACGCGCCCTCCTGGTACCGCCACAAGCTGGAGACCATGGTATCCCTGGTGGCCAAGCTGGACTACGTGGTCACCTCCAGCGAAAAAGAGGCCCTGATCCTGGAGAACACCCTGATCAAGCGGCATCGGCCCCGCTACAACGTGGACCTTAGGGACGACAAGTCCTACCCCTACTTCCGCCTCACCCGGCAGCACGACTTCCCCCGCTTTTCCTTGGTCAGAAAACCCAACCTCAAAGACGGGGCCAAGTATTTCGGGCCCTTTTCCAGCGCGGGCAAGGCACGCCAGACCATGTACATGCTGCAGCGTATCTTCCCCCTGCGCCGCTGCACGGACCATGCCCTGAAAAACCGCTCCCGGCCCTGCCTGGACTATGAGATGGGGCGCTGCCCGGCGCCCTGCACCGGGCAGATCAGCCAGGCTGAGTACGCCAAGTTGGTCAAGGAGCTGGAGGCCTTTTTCGCGGGCAAGGGGGACGAGTTGGCCAAGCGGCTCAAACAGCGCATGGAGCAGGCGGCCAAGCAGGAGCGCTTTGAGCAGGCGGCAACGCTGCGCGACCGTTGGCAGGCCCTTACCCGCACCCTGGAGCAGCAGCAGGTGGCAGGCACCGAGGAGCAAGACCTGGACGCGGTTGCCCTGCACCGTGCCGAGGCCGGCCTGCGTCTGGCCCATTTGCAGGTGCGCGGCGGGCAACTGGTGGCCAGCCGGATGCATGACCTGTCCAAGGCGGCCCTGGCCCCGGCCGAGGCCATGGCCCAGGCCCTGGTGATGCTCTATGACCGCACTCAGCCGCCGCGTATGATCCTGGTCTCGCACATGCCCGGCGATCCCTCCCTGGTGGCCGAGGTGCTGGGCGAAAAGGCGGGGCGCAAAGTGGAGCTGCGCAAACCCCAGCGGGGTGACAAGCGCAAGCTGTTGGAACTGGCCCGGCTCAACGCGGCCCAGCCGCGCCGGGCCGAGGCGGACCTGGAGCCAATGTTGGCCCGGCTGCAAAAAAAGCTGGGGCTGGAGGCCCTGCCCGTTCACATGGAGTGCCTGGACATCTCCCATATGGGCGGCAGCCTCACCGTGGCCGGGCTGGTGGCCTTTGCGGGCGGCCGGCCGGACAAGTCCGGCTACCGGCGCTACAAGGTCTTGGACGGCGAGGGCGGCGGTGACGACTACGCGGCCATGGCCCACGTGCTGGGCCGCCGCCTGACCGGCAAGGAGCCGCCGCCGGATCTCTTGCTCCTGGACGGCGGCAAGGGGCAGTTGGGCATGGCGCTGAAGGCCCTGGAGCAGGCGCCGCCGGAGGCGCGCCCGGCCCTGGTTGCAATCGCCAAGGGCAGGGCCCCGGGCGAGCCGGACCGGGTATATCTGCCCGGCCGCAAGAACCCGGCCTCGCTCAAGGCGGGTGACACGGCGCTGTTGTTGCTCATGCGTGTGCGCGACGAAGCACACCGTTTTGCCGTGGCCTATCACCGTTTGCTGCGCAAAAAGGCCCTGACTCGCTCTATTTTGGAAGAGGTCCCCGGTGTGGGACCCAAGAAAAAGGCCAAATTGCTTAAGGTCTTTGGCTCCCTGGCCGCCTTGAAAAAGGCCGATGCGACCCAGATGCAGCAGCGGGCCGGGCTGGATGAGGCCACCGCCGCCCGGGTGCAAGGTTTTCTCGCCGCTCTTGACACCCCCAGCCCCCCAAAGTAGACTTCGGCTGAATCCCCTGGAGGTCGTTTTATGTTCGGCATCGGCATGCCCGAACTCATTATTATCCTTGTGGTTGCCTTGGTGGTGGTGGGCCCCAAAAAGCTGCCCGACATGGCCAAGAGCCTGGGCAAGGGCCTCACCCAGTTCCGCAAGGCTACCGATGAGATCAAGGAGGGCCTCAGCGAGAACGAGGCCTACCAGGACCTGCAGGGCCTCAAAAACTCCTTCCAGGACACCCTGGATGAGGTCAACCCCAAAAAAATGCTGGATGACCTCAACCCTCTAGTGGAGGCCAAAGAGCCCAAGCTGGACCTGAGCGGCCGCCAGACCGTGTTCGACGCCATCGAGGCCGAACAGGTCCCGGCCAGCGAACAGGCCAGCATAGAGGTGGCCCAGCCCGAACCAGACCAGGCGGAGCCAGAAGTAACCTCTGCCAGCGAACCCCCGGAACCAGCCGAAGACATCACCAAAAAGCCGGCGGGCGAATCCTCTAAAGAAGCCTAGCCCGGCTAGTCCATGAAGACCGTGCGGCAAAGGTGGGATAAACAGTAGGCACGGAGTGAATTTGAAAAGTGCCAGCTTCTTCGATAATTGACTTTCATCCGAGCCCGGCACAGCCAGCCGCGGGCAAACCAGGAGTCTGGCAAGCGAGAGCCGCAGGCGTAGCCAAAGCTACGTCGAGGCCCGAGCGCTGCCAGCAACGCAGTGTGCCGGTGGCTGGCGCAACCGGGCGTTCGGTCTTCATGGAATATCCGGGCTAAATGGCAGACGAGCAACAGGCGCAGGCTTCCGGTCCGCCCGAGGATTGGGAAGAGCAGCAGGCCGAGGACGAAGAGTCCAGCCGCATGCCCTTCCTGGCCCATCTGGAGGAGTTGCGCCAACGCCTGGTGCGCTCGGCCATCGCGGTGGGCGTCTGTTTCATTGGCACCTATATTTTCAAGGAAGAGCTCTACGCCGGCCTGGCCAAGCCGCTCAAGGCGGCCATGCCCCCTGAGGCCAAGCTGATCTACACCGCGCCGGCTGAGGCCTTTTTCACCTACCTCAAAATCGCCCTGTTGGCGGCAATCGTTCTGGCCTGCCCGGTAATCTTCTATCACCTGTGGAAGTTTATCTCCCCCGGGCTCTACAAGCACGAACGCAAAGCGGTGTGGCCCTTTGTGGCCATCTCCTCGGTGTTGTTCATAACGGGCACCGTATTCTGTTACGCCATGGTGTTCCCCTATGCCTTCCAGTTCTTCATGAGCTTCGCCACCGACGACATCGTGCCCATGCTCAGCCTGAAGCAATACCTTTCCTTCAGCGCCACCCTGCTGTTCGCCTTTGGCGTTATCTTCGAGATGCCCCTGGTGTTGGTGTTTCTGGGCCGGCTGGGGGTGGTCAGCTCCGGGGCGCTGAAGCGCAAGCGAAAGTTCGCCATCCTGATCATGTTCGTGGCTGGCGCCATGTTCACCCCGCCGGATGTGGTCACCCAGGTCATGATGGCCATGCCCTTGATCGTCCTCTATGAGATCTCGATTTACCTGGTAATGGGCACCGAGAAGAAGCGGGCCCAGCGCCAGGCCGACGAGGAGGCCCAGTGGGATGACGAGGATCACCAGCAGGCCGAGATGCGCGACAACGAAGACGGCTAGCATTGCCCCCCCAAAAACTATTTACGTAATCCGGAGCGCAACCCATGGACAAGGTGTTGGTGACCCGCCGGATTCCCCAGGCCGGCCTGGATCTGCTGGAGGGCCTGGCGGAAGTAGTGGTCTCACCCCATGAGCGTTTTCTGTCCGCGGACGAGCTCTTGGAGATGAGCGCCGGCTGCCGCGGGGTGCTCTCCCAGGTGGCCGATGTGATTGGCCGGGAGTTTCTCAGCGCCCGTCCCGAAGTCAAGATCGTGGCCAATTACGCGGTGGGCTATGACAATTTCGATTTGGAGGCGGCCAAGGAAGTGGGCGTCATTTTGACCAACACCCCGGAGGTGTTGACCGCGGCCACTGCTGACTTGACCCTGACCCTGATGCTGGATGTCATGCGCCGGGTTACCGAGGGCGACCGCCTGGTGCGCGCCCATGGCTTCAGGGGTTGGGCCCCGGATTTCATGCTGGGCGCCTCTTTGGAGGGCAAAAACCTGGGCATCTTCGGTTTGGGCCGGGTGGGCAGGGCGGTAGCCACCCGCGCCCGCTGTTTCGGCATGGAGATCATCTATCACAAGCGCAGCCCGGATCCG
>JANQFN010000185.1 GCA_028277825.1 Desulfarculaceae bacterium | reverse complement strand
CCTGCTTCTCCGGGGCGGCGGTGGCTGGCTCCCGGCCGGTGTGCGACGCCGGTTGGCTGGACTACAGCCGCCAGGTGGGCATCACCGGCGCCAGGGTGTCCCCCCGGCTCTACCTTGCCTGCGGCGTCTCCGGGGCCCGGCAGCACACGGCGGGCATGACCGGCTCGGGCTTCATCGTGTCCATCTCCATTGACCCCCAGGCCGCCATCTTCAATGTGTCCGACGTGTGCGTGGTGGAAGACCTGTCCAGCTTCATTCCGCTCCTGTTGGCGGAATGCACCCCTGAGGGCGAATAGGCCCTGCCGGCCTTGACAAGCCACCCCCTGCTGGGCAAGCTGGGCTCAGAGGTTTCCGGCTAGCCCGGATATTTCACGAAGGTTGGACGGCATTGGCGATGCGGGTAGCATTTATCGGTGCGTTATGAAAAAAACGTCTACGCTATCAGTGTACAGTTTGTACCCAAGCCCGGCACAGCCAGCCAAGCGCTGGCAAGGCGTCCGGCAAGCGACAGGCGAAGGCGTAGCCAAAGCTACGTCGAGTTTGGAGCGCAGCCGGCAACCCCCCCAGCGCTTGGCTGGCGCAGCCGGACGACCGGCCTTCGTGAAATATCCGGGTTAACCCCCGTATGGAGGTTCAAAGGGGATGTCAGCGCCCTGGAGACCGGGAAAAGCCGTGGCTGACAAACGCGCTTGAAGTCTAGCAAATCATTGGCTTGGCTTCTAAATTAGTGTAAAAAGTAGGGATGTATTTTTTGGTCGGGGCGGTCACGCCGATGGGCAAAACCGGCCGACCCTTTTGATTTTTTTGAGGCGGTCCGAGGCAACAGCCCGGTTTGCCCTGTCCTTTTGCCAGAGGAAACGTCTGATGATTACCCAAAATGTCAAGGACGCCCTCAAAGAGATCGTCGGCGAGGAAAACTACAGCGATCACGTCATCGATCTGGTGGCCTTTGCCACTGACGCCTCGGAGCACAAACAGCGCCCGGACTGCGCGGTGTGGGTGACCAGCACCGAGCAGGTGAAGGCTATCATAAAGCTGGCCAACCAGGAGCGCTTTCCGGTGGTGCCCCGGGGCGCCGGCACCAGTTTGGCCGGTCTGGCGGTCCCGGCTGAGGGCGGCCTGGTCATGGACCTGGGCCGCATGAATAAGATCATCAAGATCAGCCTGGACGACCGCCTGGTGGTGGTGCAGCCCGGTGTGGTCTATGCCGATTTGGACAAGAAACTGGCTCCGGACGGTTTTTTCTTTCCGCCGGACCCGGCCAGCGGCATGGTGGCCACCCTGGGCGGCAACGTGGCCACCAACGCCGGCGGCATCCGGGGCGCCAAATACGGCACCACCCGGGACTATGTCCTGGGTTTGGAGGTGGTGCTGCCCAACGGTGAGGTGCTCCGCGCCGGCGGCCAGAACATCAAGTCGTCTTCAGGCTATGACCTGGCCCGCATCTTCGTTGGGTCCGAGGGCACTCTGGGGGTGATCACCGAGATAATCCTCAAGATCAACCCCAAACCCACCGAGACCGCCACCGCCATGGCCACCTTCCCCACCCTGGCCGACGCCGGCCGGGCCGTGACCCAGATCATGCGCTCGGGTATTTTGCCCAGCGTTTTGGAGGTGATGGACCGTTTGGCCATCAAGGCCATCAACGAGAACACCGACCTGGGGCTGCCTGAGGTGGAGGCGGTGCTCTTGGCCGAGACCGACGGCTTCACCGCTGAAGAGGCCTCTTTCCAGATCCAAAAGATCATCGACTTGTTTAAGGCCAACAACGCCAGCAGCGTGGAGATGGCCACCGATCCGGCCGAGGCGGCGGCCCTGTGGGCGGCGCGCAAGTCGGTGTATTCGGTGCTGACCCGGCTGAACAACACCGTGGTGGTCGAAGACTTGGCGGTGCCGCTGTCCAAGGTGGCCGACACCCTCAAAATTATCGAAGAAGTGGGCGAAAAGTACGGCTTGCAGATGCCCACCGTGGGTCATGTGGGCGACGGCAACCTGCATCCGGGCGTCGCCTTTGACCGCTACGACGAAAAGCAGCGCGAGACGGCGCACGCCGCCGCCGCCGAACTGTTGGGCCGGGTGGCCGGGATGGGCGGCACCCTCACCGGCGAGCACGGCATCGGCTTGGCCAAGGCACCGCACATGCACCTGGAGCACGATCCGGTATCCATGGAGACCATGCGCTCTCTGAAAAAGCTGTTCGACCCCCACAACATCCTCAACCCCGGCAAGATGGCCCTGGAGGCCTAGTTAATGAGCGAGTACCAATTCAGTGAGAAGTACCGCGACCAACTCCTGCGTTGCTCCTCCTGCGGCTTCTGCCGGGCCTCCTGCCCGGTGTTCAACCTGACCCAGCGGCCGGCGCTCAACGCCCGGGGTAAGATGCTGGTCCTGCAAGAGGTGTTCGAGGGCAACCTGCCCCTGGACGAGGAATTGCACGAGACCCTGTTTCAGTGCACCACCTGCGCCAACTGCTCCACCCACTGCCCTTCCGGGGTGGAGGTGCCCACCATCATCAAGGAGGCGCGGCGGGACCTGGCCCAGGCCGGGGCCTGCCATCCCACCTTCATCGGCATGGACCAGGTGCTGGACAAATACAGCAACATCTACGGCGAGGACGAGCCCGAGGACTTTGAACGGGAGCGCAACCAAGAGGCCGAGAACGTATTTTTCATCGGCTGCGTGGGCCAGTACCGCGACGAGGAGCCCACCGAGGCCACCCTGGATTTGTTGGACCATCTGGAGGTGGACTTCACCCTGATCGACGAGGTGTGTTGCTCCGGGGTGCTGGAGGACGTGGGCCTATCCCTCAAGGAGCCCCTGGCGCAGACTAACATCGAGCGCATTCTGGCCACCGGCGCTAAGCGGTTGATCACCGCCTGCCCCTACTGCATGCGCACCTTCCAAAACCACCCGGCCTATGCCCCCCTCAAGGAGGCCGGCGTGGAAGTGGTGCATATCAGCCAGTTCCTCAAGGACCAGGACTTCGGGGTGACCACCGACCTGAAAGTGACCTATCATGACCCCTGCGACTTGGGTCGGCACTGCGGCATCTACGAGGAGCCCCGGGAGACCATCAAAAAGGTGGCGCCCAACTTATTAGAACTGGCCGCCAACCGGGAGGCGGCCAACTGCTGCGGGGCCGGCGGCGGGGTGCGCGGCGCCTTTGCAGCCAACTCCATCGCCATGGCCCGCCGCCGCCTGGAAGAGGTGGAAGCCAGTGGCGCCGACATCCTGTTGACCGAGTGCAACTCCTGCGTGCACAACCTGGGCAACGCCAAGCTGCGCAGCCAGAAGTTTCAGATCTTCACCACGCCCCAGTTCATTCACGCCCTGGTGGAGGGCGACCTGGACTAAATTTAGTGAAGCTGCCCGCAACCGCCATATGCAAAGCCCCTCTGGCAGGGGCCTGGCTCCGCGTGGGGCTCTTGCTCCTGTGCCTGCTGGCCCTCTTATGGGGCGGCTCGGCCCGGGCCGCCGCCGACTCGGCCCAAGCCAGAGGGGACCTCGCCTGCCTGGACTGTCACGGGATTCAAGGCACTCACAAGGGCCAACAGATACGCTTCGACCCCCAGGACCTGGAACAGGGACCCCATGAGGGCATGGAGTGCCTGGACTGCCACACCGACGCCGAGGACGAACTCCACAAAAATCTAAAGCCGGTGGATTGCCTGGACTGCCACACGCGCCACGACGCCTCGGTGGCCGACGACGCCCATCTGGGGGTGGATTGCAAGGCCTGTCATATGCAGGCCGCCGGGCTGCTGCGCGACCAGCAGGGCAGGGTGAGCACCATGCCGGCCCCGCCCGGCGGGACCTCCAGCATCCACCGCCTGGTGGACGCATCGGACGAGAACTCCTGCCGCCGCTGCCACACCGCGGGCAACCCGGTGGGGGCCTCGGCCCTGCTTTTGCCGGCCAAGGGCCTGATCTGCATGCCCTGCCACACCTCCACTTGGTCCTTGGGTGGCGTGACCCAAAAGATCGCCCTGGGCATTTTCCTGGTCGGCATGATCGGGGCTCTAGGCTTCTGGCTCAGCGGCGCCACCTCGGCCGGCGCGGCGGCGGGCAACGTGCTAAAGGCGGTGTTCTCGCCACGCCTCGGGGCCATACTGGGTGCCCTGGTCCTGGACGGCCTTTTGCAGCGCCGCCTGTGGCGCATCTCACCGCTCAGGGGCCTGATCCACTGCCTGATCTTTTTGCCCTTTGTGGTGCGTTTTGCCTGGGGCATGCTGGCCTTGAACTGGTCCCTGGCCGCGCCCGAGGGCGGCTGGGTCTGGGCCATGCTGAACCCCAACAACCCGCTCACCGCCCTGGTCTTCGACCTCACCGGCCTGTTGGTGCTGATCGGTGCCGCCCTGGCCCTGCTCCGGCGCCTGGCCGAAAGGGGCGGCGCGGCCCAATTGCCCGGCCTGCCCGGGCCGGATTGGTTGGCATTGGGCCTGATCCTGGGCATCATAGTGAGCGGTTTTGTGGCCCAGGGGCTGCGCATCGCTATGACCGGCGCCCCGCCGGGCAGCCAGTACGCCTTTGTGGGCTATGCTCTCAGTAAACTGTTCGCCGGTGGCGCAGACCTGACAATGCTTTACAGCTATCTGTGGTACCTCCACGCCATCATAAGCGGTGCCTTTGTGGCCTACCTGCCCTTCAGCCGCATGCTGCACATGATTCTGGCCCCGCTGGTGCTGGCCGCTGGCGCTGCCCAGAAAAAACACTGATTCTCCAAGGAGAAGGCTATGAACATACAAGGTTATGAATACCCCGAGGGACTGCTTTACGATCCCGAGCACTGGTGGGTCCGGGTGGAGGGCGACGAGTTGGTGCTGGGCATGGACGACTTCGCCCAGCAGATGGCCGGCGAGATCGTGTTCGTGCAGTTGCCCAACGAGGGCAAGAAGCTCAAAAAGGGCAAGAAGCTGGCCAAGGTGGAGTCCGGCAAGTGGCTGGGCAAGATCCTCTCGCCGGTCAACGGCGAGCTGATCGCGGTCAACGACGAGCTGGAGCTCAACCCCTCATTGATCAATCAGGACTGCTACGGCGAGGGCTGGATGTACCGCCTCAAGGCTGAGGACATGTCTGAGTTAGAGGGCCTGTTAAAGGAGCCGGCGGAGATAGAGACCTGGCTCCTGGCTGAGATCGAAAAGCACGCCGAGGACAAATAGGCATACTGAATTGGGCAACCAGCGCTACAGCTTCCGCCAACTCCTGGAGATGCAAGCCTGCACCGGCTGCCGGGCCTGCGCCGAGGTGTGCCCGGCGGTGGCCGCCTCGGGCGACGGCTATCTTTC
>JANQFN010000160.1 GCA_028277825.1 Desulfarculaceae bacterium | reverse complement strand
CCAGCCCTGGGCCACGGCCTTTTTCTCGGCTGCCGGCGCGTGCGCCATGACTACGTCCACCTGTTTCTTTTTGAGCAGGCGCAGGGATGCCCCGGAGCCAGCCTTGATCCAGCATATGGATGCCCCGGAATGCTCGGCTAAGAAGCCATCAGCCAGTGCCTTCAAGAGGCCCAGTTCGCCGGGGCTGCCCGTGGCCACGGTCAGGCGGGTTGGTCCATCGCCGTACATCGCCCGGCACTTGGCCCCCTGGGCCGGAGCCCAGGCCAGCAGGCACAGGGCCAGGACCAGGACCAAAATTCTAAGATAAGTTCTCACGCTCTTGCTCTCCCCTTTGCCCCGTTGCCGCCCCCGGCGCGCCACTCCCGCAGGAACTGGACCGCCACCGTGATGATCAACAAAACATAGAACAAGGCAAAGGGCGGCCACAAGGGCCGGGAGGCCACATTGAAGACCGCACCCACCTGTCCCGTGTCCGCCTGGCTGAAAAAGCGCACCAGGAACAGGCCCTGGCCCTCGATGTGGGCGGGGTGGAAGAACATCAGCGTGTGTCTGGCCAACTCACGGCCGTCCTTGAAAAAAGCCACCCGGACCTTGTTGGCCTGGCGGTCAAAACCTTCCCGGGTCATCAGATGGCGCGACTGGCGCATGGTCATCCCCAGCATGGCTGGGTCGCTGACGAAATTCACCGCCTCCAGCCGGGCCTCCAGGCCGCCGGGCAGGCCGGCGCTCTGGCCGGGCAGCAAGCGCAAACGGGTCTGGCCGCCCTCGGCCACGAAAGATGCCCCTTGCAAGAGGATCACGCCCAGGGCGCAGAGATGAATGACCAGGCCCAAGAGCCGGCGGGGATTGCCCAGGCCGCCGCCGGGCAGCAGCCGCCGCCAGGTGCACCAGGCCAGGTTGCCCACCAGCACCCCGGCCAGAGCGAATAGTCCGGCCACCCACATCGCCACCAAGGGGGAGTTGGCCGCGCCATCCAAGGCCCAGCGCCACAGGGCGGTCCGGTCCATGGCCATGAAGACCTGACCAAAGCCGCTGCTGGCGGCCAGGGCCGCGCCCAGGCCCAGCCAGGCGGCCAGGCCGGCCAGGGCCCACAGCGACAGTCTCAGCGATGCCCACAGACCCATGGCTCACCTCACCTGGTGGATTATGGTTACGGCGGTTACCACCACTCCGGGCAGGATACCCAGGCAAGAGACCAGCCAGGGTTTTTCCGCCCAGCGGTGGGGCAGGTGCAGGGGCAGGGCGATCACCAGGAACAGGGCGGCCGACTCCAGAAAGCCCCGGTTCCAGCGCCAGAAGCCGCCGGTCCAGTGGTAGCTCCACCAGGTGCCCGAAAACTCGCTGACCAGATAAGCGGCCAGCCCGGCCATGAGCAGCAGACGGCCCAGGCGCAAGTCCGCGGCGCGGTCCTGGTTCGGCACCGAACGCCAGGCCGAGGCGTGGCAGGCGGCGGCATAAAGCAAGAGGGCCATGGCCACCAGGCGAAGCTGGAAGAAGATGATCAGGCCGGGGTAGTTGAACATGAAGGAGTCGGGTTGCAGGGAGCGGGGCAAGAAAAACAAGACACCCAGCAGCACCAGGCAGGCGGACCAGGCCCAGGCCGGGGCGCGGGAATCAGCCGGGCCACGCAGGCTGCTGGCTAGGGCCAGGACGCCCAGCAACAGGCAGGTCTCCATTATGGATTCCAGAGGGCCCAAGAGCGGTGGCCGCTGTTGGTCGATCATCAGCCAGGCAACGAACATGATGCCGCTGGCCACTCCGATCATGCCCCCGGGCCAGGCCAGGCGGCCCCGCCCGGCCAGGCAGGCGGCCAGGGCCCAGGCATAGCCCGCGGCCATGATGCCCATCAGGAATATAAATTCATTGGGTCCCACGTCTTGTTCCGCCTGCAAACTCAAAACACGAGGCGGCCCAAACAGGCCGCCCCGTGATTACATGCCGTGCCGGACCTAGAAGCGGGCGCGGACGCCCACCCAGAAGGTGCGGCCCGGAGCCGGATAGCCGGCCTCGGTCTCGTAATCGCGGTCAAAGATGTTATTCAAGTAACCGAACAGCTCGTAATGATTCCACAGGGGCTGGGTCAGGCCGAAGTTGGCCAGGAAATAGCCCGAGGTCTCCAGGGTGGGGTCATCGGGATTGGCCGGGGTGGGAAGCTGGTCATACTTCTCGGCCAGGTACAGGCCCTGCAGGATAAGCTGGGTGTCCACTCTGGGCACCACGTAGACAATCCTGAAGTCGATCTTGTGCTTGGGCGCGCCCACCACGTCGTCGGTGACCCGGTCCGGGCTGTCGTTTTTGGACTCCAGGTAGGTGTAGTCCGCTTTGAGGGTCAGGCCCTTGAAGGGCTCGAACTCGCCGCTCAACTCCACGCCGTAGAGCTTGATGTCCTCGTAGTTGCGGTACATGGAGTCCAGGTGGGGGCCGTCGCGGGAGATGCGGTTGCTCACGTCGTGATAGAACACCGCCAGCTGGGCCCAGATGGCGGTGCCAAAGGGGCGGGACACGCCCAGGGTGTAGTTGATGCTCTCCTCGGGCTCCAGGTCCGGGTTGCCGCTGCGCGAGGAGAAGAGCTGGCTCAAGGTGGGGAAGCGGGTCTTCTTGGCCACCGAACCGAACAGGCGGGTGGCGTCGCTGAAGGTGTAGGTGGCGCCGATCATGGGGTTGAAGCTGGTCTTTTGGCCCCCGGTGTCCAGGTCGCTGGTGCCGGTGTAGTTGCCATTTCTGTCGGTGTCGACGCTTTCGGCCTTGTCCACCTTGAACCAGTCGTAGCTTATGCCCGCCACCAGGGCGAATCCGCTGATGGGCTTCCACTCATTTTCCACCGCCACCGAGCCGGTGTAGGAGAAGGATTCGCCAAAGGGCAGGTAGGTGTCCTGGCGCTCCTTGTGGCTGTCGCCCCGGTAGTGCAGGGCGAATTTCAACACGTCCTGGTCGCAGATGTTCCAGTCGGCGAACAGGGCGCCGCCGGCAAAGTAGTCCTTAAAGCGGCTGACCGCGATGACCTGGTTGTAGTCGGCGTTGGAGTAGGAGGTGTAGTCGTCCACGTGGTTGTGGTAGAACAATTTGCCCCGCATCTTGAAGGCGCTGGAGATGCGCTGCTCGCCGCTCAGGTCCAGGCCCCAGTCCTCATACTTGGTCATGCTGGCAAAGGTGGAGAAGGCGGGCCGGAAGTTGATCACCCGCTCCGAGTCCAGGCTGGGGGGGAAGCCCCAGGAGGAATCCATGAAGTAGCCGCTGAGATAGTACTGGGATTCGGGCGCCAGCTCCATGCCCACCTTGCCCCAGAGGCTGGTGCGCCTGAGCCAGGAGTTTTTCCTCTCCCCGGTGTCCTGAATAATCTCACTGGTGGTGCCGCCCGGGCGGTTGGTAATACTGGTCTCGCGGGGGGTGAAGTCGTCGGACAGGCCCCAAGCGCTGCGCTCGTAGCGGTCGGCGCTGAGCCAGTACTTGAACTTGCCCACCGAATTGCCGTGGCTGGCCGCCAGGTGATAAGCGCCGTACTCGCCCACCTCGCCGGTGGCATTGAACGTAGGGCGGTCCGAGGGCGACTTGGTGATGATGTTGATCACGCCGGCCAGGGCGTTGGGGCCGTAGAGCACCGAAGGCGCGCCCTTGATCACGTCGATGCGCGATATCATCTCGGTGGGCAGCTGGTTCAGGTTCAGCTTGCCGTAGTTGGTTTCGTAATAGGGCACGCCATCAATCAGGATGGCCGATTCCCATTGCTTGAAGCCGTGGATGCGGATCTCCGGCTCGTTCTTGCGGCCGGTGGTCACGGTGATGCCCGGAGAATAGGTCAGGGCCTCGGGTACCGTCAGGCTGTGGGTCTCCTTGATGTCCTGGGCGGTAACCGCGCCGGTGATGCCGATTTCGGGCACCGCCGGGCTGTCGGAGGACACCACCACCTCGCCCAGTTTAAAAGGCTTGGCGTTGTCCTTGGCCACCACCGGCTCGTCAGCCGCCCAGGCGGCTGCGGATGTAAGCAACAGCAACGCCAGGGCCAGCACCGAGGCTTTTCTCAGACTAGACATTATTTCCTCTCCAAACTCTTCGTTTCAGTTCAGTCCAATAGCCAGTTTTTTTTACTTGAGGCAGGGGCCCACAAAAATGATCCCCAGCCATCTTTCCTTGAGTTTTGCTGCTAGCTGGTCCAGTTCTCTCAGCTTGGCGCGCATGACTTTTTGCCTGTCACCGAATCCGGCCCGCAACACCAGGGCCATGGGCGCGTCAGGGCCGTAGGCACCGGTCACCGCGGCCATCACCTTTTTGAATTTGGGCATACCCATGAACACGGCCAGGGTGGCGCCGTCGGCGGCCAACTTTTTAACCAGGGCCGGCTTGGCCAGGATGGTGAAGGGGTCGGATATGGTCACCGCCCCGTTGCAGGTGATGTCGCGGGCAATGGCCGCGCCGCCGGCGTTGAAAGCGCCGGTCCCGGGCACAAAGCTGATGCTGCTGGCCGGGAATTTGTCCTTGAGCCAGCGCCAGCTGCCATAGACCATGGGATCGCCCCAGTCCAAAACGGCCACGCTCTTGCCCATGGCCAACTGCTGCTTGATCAGGTTGGCGGCCTTGGTCTGGCGCTTTTGGCGAAGCTCAGGGGATTCCTTGTCTGCGTGGCCCTTTTTCAGCTTGGAGGGCTTTTTGCCAAAGGCCATGGGATCGAACAGCACCGGCTTGCCCCGAAGATAGAAGGCGAAGCGCTTCTGGATGTCCGCCGGTGCCACCAGGATGTCGGCGCGATCCAGGGCGTTAATGGCCTGCAGGGTCAACAGCTTGCTGTCGCCGCAACCCATGCCGATGACAAAAAGGCGGGCCTCGGGCGCCAAGGTGACCGCCTGTATGCGGGAGACGGCCTTGACCCAGCGATCGGCCCATAGATCGCCGGGAAAGACCAGTTCAAAGCGCCCGCCCTGGTCGATGGGCTGACCGCTTTCGCGGTCAGCCAGCAGTATCAAGCGGCCGGCGGGCCGCAGGAAAAGCTCACCCCAGGAGACCAGCGAACGGTAGCCGTCGGGCGCGCTGACCAGATACACAGTGTTCAGGCCGCCGGGCAGCTTGTAGTGCCGGAGGAAGCTACGCAGACTGACGCCGCCGAAGCGCCAATTGCCGTGAAAGCCCTTGCCCTCGCCAAACTGCAGGGCGTTGACCAGGCTGCGCTCAAGCGGGGGTAGCTCATCCAGGGTGACGCTTTTAAGGGCAGAGCCTTCCACTGTAAGCGAGGGTGCGAAGAGCTTTTTCATTTTGGGACCCCAATCGCTGGCTCCCAGGCTCTTCACCTCGATGCTGGTGACGTTTTCTAGAGAACGGTCACTATAGTAGTCGCCAGTGACCGCCAGTTTGGGCATGCCCACTTGGCGGCTCAATTGTTTCAGCCAAGGTTCATATACGTCGGGCTGGTGGCAGGCGGAGCACTTTTTGTGGGGCATTACCGGTTGGACGTTCAAGGCGATGACGGTCTCAGCCGGGTTGGCATAAAACACCTCGCCCCAGGAAAGGGTGACCTGTTTGCCGCCAGCCCCCCTGACGGTCACCGCTAGGTCCACCCGCTTGTGATAGCCGCCGGCCTCCTTGGCCACCTGGGCCAATTCCAGCAGATCTCTGAGGGGAACTCCGCGAAGCCAAAAAACCCCTCTGAAGTCACCTTCGCTGGTCACGTCGTTGAACTTGACCCGCACCTGGCTTAAGTTAGCCAACTGCCCAGCGCTCAGACGAAGGGGCTGCTTTACAAGTCCGCTGACCGTTAATATTGATGGGGAATCTACAGCTAAAGTCGGGGTCGCCGGCCACAAAAGGCAGACCATGGCAAACCACGGCGCGATTTTTTTGTAAAACACTCTACCCCCTCTCTGGTTTTCAGGCGGCGCCGGACAGGTGGGCCCCCACATATGTCACGATTGACATTTGTGCCAAAAAAGACATATATTGCCCGCGATGTCAAGCTGATTCGGTTTGCCCGCAAATTAAATGGAGTTTTATGTCCAGATCACAGCGGCCACCCACATCCACCCCGGTGGTCTCGCAGGTCAGGCGGATTGGTTTGGCCAGCGCCTGTCTGTTGATAGTGGCCAACATGGTGGGCACCGGCATCTTCACCACCAGCGGCTACATCATGCAGATGTTGGACCAGCCCTGGCTGCTTTTGATTGCCTGGCTGGTGGGCGGGGGCATCGCTCTGGCCGGGGCCCTGTCCTATGCCGAGTTGGGCTCCAGGCTGCCCGCCGCCGGCGGGGAATACGTGTTTTT
>JANQFN010000154.1 GCA_028277825.1 Desulfarculaceae bacterium | reverse complement strand
CAGGACCACGATTACCACGATGGACAAGAACAGGTGGCCGCCCCGCTTGATCTCGTCCTTGAGGTTGGGCAACTCCGCCCGCGGGATGGTGGCCAGGTTTCTTTTGCGCGCCTCGAAATGCACCATCACGAATATGGAGAAGAAATAGATGATGGCCGGGAAGAGGCCGGCCAGGGCCACGGTCAAATAGGGCACGTTCATGAACTCGGCGATGACAAAGGCGGCCGCACCCATCACCGGGGGCATGATCTGCCCGCCGGAGGAGGCGCAGGCCTCCACCGCCCCGGCGAAGTAGGGCCGGTAGCCGATGCGCTTCATCAGAGGGATGGTGAAGCTGCCGGTGGTGACCACGTTGGCCACCGCCGAGCCCGACACCGAGGCCATCAGGCAAGAGCTGACCACCGAGGCCTTGGCCGGGCCGCCCACCTTGGAGCCGGTTAGGGCCAGGGCCACGTTGATGAAAAAGCGCCCCGCGCCCGAACGCACCAGGATGGCCCCGAAGAGGATGAACAAAAAGATGTAGGTGGCCATCACCATGATGGGAATGGAGTAGATGCCGTTTTCACGCATGAAAAGGTAGTCCACCATGGTGAACCAGGAGCTGGGCGGGCCGTAGAAGATCCAGGGGAAATAGTCGGAAAAAGCGGTCTGAATCAGGAAGAAGCCGGCGATGATCACCATGGCCCAGCCCACCGCCCGGCGGGTGGCTTCCATGAGCAGAATGATCATCACGGTGCCGGCGTAAAGGTCCATGGTGTCCAGGTCGCCACGCCGGAAGATGAACTCGTCCAAGTCCCACAGGGTGTAGACCTGCACCGCGATGGTCAGGCCCGCCAATAAAAGATCAACCCCGAACCAGCCGTTTTTGGGATCGGTCCAGTTCTTGCGCCCCAGGGGCCTGAGCATAAAGCACAACACCATGACAAAGGCCAAGTGAGTGGAGCGGAAGGCGTGGGCCTCCAGAGAGCCGGCGTAGGCCACGAACAGATGGTACACGCTCAAGGTAATGGAGAGCAGGCAGACTCCCAACTCCAGGGGATAGTTGAAAACCCCCTTGTCTTGTTTGAGCAGCCACTCCAGGACGCTCTCTTTTTTTACCTCTTGATATTCGAGCTTTTGAGCTTGTTCAGCCAAAACTCCACTCCTTAACGGCTTCTACGGTGCCGATGGCGTTGATCACGGATGCGGGTGTAGATGAGGCCCGGCCGGGAGACCCGGCCGGGCCGGAGGTGGTTTACTTCACGTAGCCCTTTTCCTTGTAGTACTTCAGAGCGCCGGGGTGAATCGGGATGCGGGCTCCCATGGCGGCGTTCTGGGGCTTGGAGGCCTCGATGGCCTTTTTCTTCACCTTGGCCAGCTCGGGCCAGTTGGCGTACAGAGTCTTGACGATGCTGTAGGCCAACTCGTCGGAGACGTTTTTATCGATCACGATGCAGGTCACGGTACCCACGGTGGGCACATCCTTGGTCACGCCCTTATAAGCGCCGGCCGGAATCACGGTGGGCATCAGGCCGGGTTCCTTCTTGAGGATCTTGTCCATGTGCGGCTTGTCCACGGGCAAGAAGCGGATGCCGGGGCGGAAGTTGAGATCGATGAGGGTGGACTGGGGGCAGGAGGTCACCGCCATGTAGCAGTCGCTGTGCCCGTCCTTCATCAGGGCGGCGGAGTCCGAGTAACCCACGAAGCTCACCTGACCGCCGTTCTTTTTGATGCTTTTGAAGGTGATGCCGTAGGCGGCCAGTACGTTCTCGGCGATGACGGTGCCCGAGAAACCCACCTTGCCCGGCACGATGCGCTTGTTAGAAAGATCGGCCGGAGTCATGATCTTGCTGCTTTTGGGCACGGCCATCTGGAACACGCCGGGATACAGGGACATCAGGTGACGCAGGTTGGTGTTCTTCTTCTTGAATTTGCCGCGGGCGTTATAGGCGTTGTAGGCCGTGTGGGTGTAGCTCCAGCCCATATCGGCCCGGCCGCCGTTGACCGCTTTGCAGTTGCCCACACCGCCGCCGGGACCGTTGGAGGTGGAAATTTTCAGGTTTTTCTCGATGATGGCCATCATGGCCGAGCCCAGGGGATACCAGGAGCCGCCCTCGGGGCCAGAGAACATGCGCAGGAACTTCTTCTCGGCATGCACCACAGGCGCCGCCAGGCAGACAGCCAAGGCCACCGCCAGGCCGATAATCGCCAGTTTCTTAAACATTGCAACCCTCCTCTTAGGTTTGATGAACTTATGTCTGTCCGCCCCTATACCCTCTGCGGGGCGGATGTCACGGCTTAATCTCCCTGGTCAGTTCCAGGGGGCAAAGGAGTTGCGGAACTGCACCTCCCGCTCCAGGCCATCCAAGATGTGCTTTTGGCCCCGGTTTATGTGTCCCCGGATCAGTTCACAGGCCTTGTCGCCGTCGCGCGCCTGCAGGGCCTTAAACACGGCCCGGTGCTCTTGTTCCGACTCCCCCATGCGGTCGGCGGAGAGCCGCTCGGGCCTATACATCAGATACAGCCGGTCAAACACCTGGCGCAGAAAATGTTCGCCCACCTGGTGGCCGCTGAAAGAGGCCAGGATGGTATGCAAACGGGCGTCGCACCAGAGCCGCTCCCTGGTGTAGGACTGGTTCTGGATGGACTCGTGCTCCGCCATCAACTCCTTTAGCTGGTCCAGTTGCTCCCGGGTAATCCTCTGGGCGGTCCGCTTGAGCAAAAAGCCCTCGATCAGGGCCCGCATTTCATACAGCTCGCGCACCTCGTCCAAAGAGGCCTCGGGCACGTAGAACCCCTTGTGCGCCTCCGAGCGCACCAGGCCTTCGTTCTCCAAGCGGGTGAGGGCCAGGATCACCGGGGTCTGGCTCACCTCCAACTTTTGAGCGATGTCCTGGTAGCGCAGGCGTTGACCTGCCACCACCTCGTTGAGAAACATCATGCGCTTTATCTGCTGGTAGGCCTTCTCCACCAGAGAGACCGAATTTTTGCCTGTTTTTTTTCCGTTTGCGGCTTTGGCCGGTTTTTTGGTTCCTCCATCAGCCATATGCAAACGCCTTCCTCGGCCTGCGCAACAAAATATTGCTTTTTACAAGAAATGATATTAGGTTTTTAATAAATTATTCCGGCGCGGGTTGTCAAGGGTTCTCTTGGAGAAACAGCATGAGAAGGCCGCGCTGTGCAGTTTGGGAAGTTCACCGGGGCTTCCGCCAATAAGACTTGCCTTATATGAAGCTGATATTTCAGCAAATATAGGCAATTGGCCTTAAGTAGAGGGAAGCAGGGGAGTGTCGCAGGGATTTGCCGTCACCATAGTGGGCGCCGGGGTGGTGGGCTGCGCCCTGGCCTGGGAACTGGCCCGAGCGGGCCAGGAGGTGCTGGTTTTGGACAAAAACCCGGGCGTGAGCCAGGGGGAAAACCAGTCGACCCGCAACTCGGGCGTGATCCACGCCGGCCTGTATTATGACCAGCAGACCCGGCCGCTCAAGGCCGCCCTCTGCGTGGAGGGCAGCCGCCTGCTCTATGAATTCTGTGAGCGCTATGGGGTGCCGGCTCTCAAGTGCGGCAAATTGGTGGTGGCCACCCGGGAAGCGGAGCTTCCCATGCTGGAGCGCTATCTGGCCCGGGCCCATGAAAACCAGGTGCCGGCCCAATTGCTCAACGGCGCCCAGGCCACTGAACGCGAACCGCAAGTCCAGGCCGTGGGCGCCCTGCTTCTGCCCACCTCGGGCATCATCGACGCCGCCGCCCTGGTGCACAAGCTCTATGCCCTGGCCTCCAAAGCCGGCGCCCAGTTCGTCAGCCATACCGAGATGATCGGCGCGGCTCCGGCTGCGGAGGGACTGGAAATCGAGGTGCAGTACCGCGACGGCGCCCGCGACAAGTTCTTCAGCGGCCGGCTGATCAACAGCGCCGGCCTGTACGCCGACCAGGTGGCCCGGATGGTGGATCCGGACTCACCCTTTCGGGTGGACCCGCTCAGGGGTGAGGCCATGAAGTTCTACCGAACCAGGCGGCCTGAGGTGGAGTTGGCTGGCATGAACGTCTACCCCACCCCCAAAAAAGTTACCACCGACCAAGGCACTTATTTTACGGTGGGGGTGCACCTGACCCCCACCTTGGAGACCGGGCCCCAGGGCAGCTTCGGGCTGGGACCGGTGGTCACCGTGGGTCCTTTGAACCGGCAGGCGCGGGGCCGTGAAGACTACGGCGGCGACTTCAAGCCGGCGGCCGAGTTTTTTGAGCAGGTTGTGGACTTTTTCCCCAGCCTGCGCCTGGAGGATTTGGAACCCCACCAGGTGGGCATCCAGGCCCGGCTGGTGGGCCACCAGGATTTTGTCATGCAGTTCTGCCCCAGCCAGCCGCGCTGCCTGAACCTGCTGGGCATCGACAGCCCGGGCCTGACCAGCGCCATGGCCCTGGCCCGGCGGGCACGGGCAATGCTTTTGGATTGAACCCCCATACGGGGGTTCATTCCCCGCGGCTTGCCGCGCTATAAAGCTGAAATCTTCCTCTTGATACCCCGCGGCTTGCGGCGGGGTTGTTCACTACGGAGTTAAACATGGAAAAACTGATCATCAACGTGGCGGTTTGCGGCGCGGCGCCCATGCGCGAACAAAATCCCAACGTGCCCTACAGCCCGGCGGAGATAGCCGAAGAAGCCTTGAGAAGCTGGCGGGCCGGCGCGGCGGTGGTGCACATCCACGTGCGCGACCCGGAAAAAGGCACCCCGGAATTCAAAAAAGAGTATTTCAGCGAAGTGGTGGAGCGTATACGGGCTGAAAGCGACCTGTTGATCAACCTCACCACCTCGGCCTTCAACATCCAGGCCGAGGACCCGGGCGAGGTGCGGCTGATGCCCGCCGACCTGGGGCCGGACCTCTGCTCCCTGGACATCGGCTCCTTGAACTTCCGGGGCCGGGTGTTCGTCAATCCGCCGGAGTGGGGTGACAAGGCCGCTGAGCGCATGCGCGCCCGCGGGGTCAAGCCCGAAGTGGAGGTGTTCGACCTGGGCCACGTGCGCCAGGCAGTGGACATGCAAGCCCGGGGCCTGCTGGAGGACCCGCCCTACTTTCAGCTCTGCCTGGGGGTGCCCTGGGGCGCACCAGCGGACTTGGAAACCCTGATCAGCATGAAAAACATGCTGCCCGAAGGCTGCGTTTGGTCGGTCTTGGGCGTGGGCGCCCGCCAGTTGCCCATCACCACCCACGCCATGCTCATGGGCGGCAACGTGCGGGTGGGTTTCGAGGACAACGTTTACCTCTCCCGCGGCGTGCCCGCCGAGAGCAACGCCCAGTTCGTGGAGCGCACCGTAAGGCTGGCCAAGGAACTGCAGCGGGAGGTGGCCTCTTGCGCCGAAGCCAGAGAGATTCTGGGCATCCCGGCGCGGGATTGATCATATTCGGCCCGCGCGGCCGTTTGAAACGACTTGACGAATAACCCTTATCCCATGAGTTACACGGAGCAGAAACCATGGCCCTAAGCCTGATGGAAGGCAACGAGGCGGTGGCCTGGGGTGCCTTTGACGCGGGGTGCCGCTTTTTCGCGGGCTACCCCATAACCCCGGCCACCACCATATACAACACCATGCTCAGCCTGCTGCCCCCGGCCGGCGGGGTGGTGATGCAGGGCGAGGACGAGATCGCCTCTTTGGGCTACTGCCTGGGGGCCTCCATGGCCGGAGCCAAGGTGATGACCGCCACCTCCGGCCCGGGCATCAGCCTCTACAGCGAGCACATCTCCTTTGCCATCGCCTCCGAAATTCCGGTGGTGATCATCGACGTGCAGCGCCTGGGGCCCAGCACCGGCTACGCCACCAAGGGCGCGGACGGCGACATCCAGTTTCTGCGCTGGGGCAACACCGGCGGCTGCACCGGCATCGTGCTCTCGCCGGTGGACGTGGCCGACTGCTACACCCTGACCATACAGGCCTTCAACCTGGCTGAGGTCTACCGCTGTCCGGTGTTCGTGGCCTCCTCCAAGGAGATCGGCATGACCCGGGAGTCGGTGGACCTAGCCGCCCTGGAGCGCCCGGCGTTACGGGAGCGCGCCCTGCAGCCCGAGGGCCAGGCCTATATGCCCTTCCGGCCGGCGCCGGGCACGGAGGTGCCCTACTTCGCACCCATCGGCGGGGAAGTCATATCACGCCAGACCTCTTCCATGCACGGCGAGAACGGCTACATGACCCCGGTGCCCGGCGAGATCCAGGCCCTGGTGGAGCGCCTGGACCGCAAACTGATCGACGAGGTGGACAAGTTCTCCTTTTATGAACTGTACGAAGAAGAGGGCAGTGAGACCCTGCTGATCACTTACGGCGTGACCAGCCGGGCGGCTAAGGAGGCCTGCCGCGAAATGACCGCCGCCGGCAGACCCACCTCGCTGTTGGTGCTAAAGACTCTGTGGCCGGTGCCCCAGGGGCTGATCAAAAACCTGGCCGCGGGCTACCAACAGATCGCGGTGGTGGAGGCCAATTTGGGCCAGTACGTGCGCGAGATTCGGCGCATCCTGCCTGATAAACCAGTGGAGTTCTTCGGGGTGATGGACGGCAAACTCATATCCCCGGCCGAGATAAAGGAGGCGCTCCATGGCTGATACCCTGCTCAACCACGAACGCCCGCCCATCTTCTGCCCCGGCTGCTCCCACGACCAGGTGCTGCGCTCCCTGGACAAGGCCTTTTTGAACATGGGCCTGGCTGGCAATGAAATCTGCATGGTCAGCGACATCGGTTGCTCGGGCTTTTTCGACGTGTTCTTCCACACCCACGCTATGCACGGGGTGCACGGCCGGGCCCTGACCTACGCCGCGGGCATCAAGATGGTGCAGCCGGACTTGAACGTGGTGGTGACCATGGGCGACGGCGGCCTGGGCATCGGCGGGGCGCACGTCATCGCCGCCTGCCGGCGTAACCTGGATTTGACCCTCCTGGTCTTGAACAACTACAACTTCGGCATGACCGGCGGCCAGTACTCGGTCTCCACCCCTCAAGAGGCCCAGGTGGGTTCGGGCTTTTTGAACCGGCTGGACAAGCCCCTGGACCTGGCCTCCTTGGCCACGGCCACCGGCGCACCCTATGTCTGCCGCTGCTCCACCTACCAAAAGGACCTGACCGACATCCTGGAAGAGGCCATCGCCTATGAGGGCTTTTCGGTGGTGGACATCCACGGCATCTGCCCGGGGCGCTACACCAAGCTCAACAAGCTCACCCCGCAATCAATCGCCGATAGCCTGGAGGCCCAGGAGCCAATCTGCGGCCCGGTGGCGGCCAACCAGCGGGAAGAATACCGCTCAGCCTACATGCGCGAAATTGCGGCCCTGGCCGAACCGCCCCGGCCCCGGGAGGTGGAGGCCCGCCTCACGCCGCCCAGCCAGGGACGCCAGGAGGTTAGCATCCTGGGCGCCGCCGGCGGCCGGGTGATCACCGCCGGAGAGCTATTGGCCCTGGCGGGCATGAGCGCCGGTCTGTTCGCCACCCAGAAAAACGAATACAACGTCACCGTGCTGCGGGGGCCCTCCATCGCCGACCTGATCCTGGCGCCCGAGCCCATCGACTACAACGGCTCGGTGAATCCCTCGGTGGTGGTGGCCCTGTCCGATGAGGGCGTGGAGCGGCGCCAGGGCATCTTCGCCCAGCTGGACGCCGAGGCCCTGATCCTGGCCGCCCCCGGTGTGGAGCTGCCGCCCAGCCAGGCCCAGGTGCGGACCATGGATCTCAAGGCCATGGGCATCAAAAAGGCCGACTGGGCCACCGCCTCCCTGGCCTTCATGGCCCAGATGAACCTGGTGCTCACCCCGGAGATGCTCATGTCTGCCTTGGAGCAGCGCTTTAAGGGCAAGACTTTGCAGGCGGTCAAGGATATGCTTGGTAAAGTAAGGGTGGAGGAGGGCTGACCAATTACTAACGGGGGTGGAACGTGAACCAGACGATGACCCGTAAAATAACTTGGCTGCCCCTGACCGGGATGCTGCTGTTGCTGCTGGCCCTGCCCGGCCTGCCCGGCTGCGGCCAGGTGTTCCTGGACCCCGGGCCCAACCCGGCCCATATCCAGGTCAAACTGTGGGCCAAGGTGCCCGAGCGCCTCAAGCAGTACTCCAGCGAGTGGATCTACTGGGACTGGGGCCTGAACCTGGTCAAGGCCTCGGGCCCGGACCCGGCGCTGCCCCCCACGGTGAAGCAGAACTTCAACACCATACCCAACACCAACCCCCTGGTCAGGGACACCACCTTTTTGGCCCCGCCGGGCAAGCACAAGTTCCTCTTGCAGGTATACGGCTACGCCAACCGCGAGCGGGGGGAGCACTCCGGCCCGGTGATCCTGTTGCGCCACACCGAGACCCTGGAGCTGGACCTGCCCCCCGGCGGTAGTTACACCATCCAACGCCGCCTGGGGGGAGATTAGACCGGGGCCGGAGTCCCGGAGCCGCTGGCTTGAGCCGTCAGGGGCCCGCGTCGTAAGATGTTTGCAAACACATCACGGCGCGAGGTTTAGCCCCATGTCCAGCAGCCAGCAAAAACTGGACCAGAAATCCCTGGTCCTCAACCCCGAAAAATTCATCTATACGCAGTATCTGGAGCGGCCCGACTACACCAGGCCCCTGCTGGAGGTCCCCCCTGAGGCCCGTGAGCGCATGCGGGGGCGGCTGGAGTTCCTCTACGGTTCGCAGCAGGCCGGGAAATGGCTGCCTGAGTTGGAGCGCCTGCTCAAGGTGCACCAGGCCCACAAGCCCGCAGAGATGTTGCAGTGGCAAAAAGACTTCAGCCCCGATGACCGCCTCACCGAAAAGGACATGGTGCTCATCACCTACGGCGATTTGGTGGCGGGCGACAACGGTTCTCCGCTCCAGTTCCTGGGCGAGATGCTAGAAGGCACCAACCTGCGCCAGACCTTTTCCACCCTGCATTTGCTGCCCTTTTTCCCCTATTCCTCGGACAAGGGTTTTTCGGTGATCGACTTCCGCGAGGTGGACCCCAACCTGGGCACTTGGCAAGACATCAAGGAGTTGGGCAAGCAGTATCACCTGCTTTTCGACGGCGTGTTCAACCACGTCTCCGCCCAGAGCGAGGCCTTCCGTTCCTTCCTGGACGGCGATCCGACCTACGCCGACATGGTCATCAGCTATGATTCGCCGGAGAAGTTGAGTGAGGCGGAACGCCGACTGGTGCTGCGGCCGCGCACCTCGGATCTGCTCACCGAGTTTCAGTCCCTAAACGGCCCCATCTGGGTCTGGACCACCTTTTCACCGGATCAGGTGGATTTGAATTTTAAAAACCCTTTGGTGCTGCTGTACGTACTGGAGACGCTATTGATCTACGTGCGCCGGGGAGCGGAGATCGTGCGCCTGGACGCGGTGACCTACCTCTGGGAGGAGCCGGGCACCCCCTGCGCCAACCTGGAGCAGACCCACCAGATCATCAAGCTCCTGCGCGACGCCCTGGATTTGGTGGCGCCCTGGGTGATGCTGTTGACCGAAACCAACATCCCTCACGCCGACAACATAGCCTACTTCGGCGACGGTCATGACGAAGCCCAGATGGTGTATAACTTCGCCCTGCCCCCCCTGGTGCTGTTCACCATGCAAAGCGGCGACGCAGGAGCCTTGAGCCGCTGGGCCGACGGCCTGGAATATCCCAGCCAACACACCACCTACCTGAACATCCTGGACACCCACGACGGTATCGGGCTCCTGGGCGCCAGGGGTTTTCTGAGCCCGGCAGAGATAAACCGCATGGTGGATATCGCCCGGGACTACGGCGCCCTGGTTTCCTTTCGCAGCGGCCCGTCGGGTGAGGAGCCCTATGAGATCAACAGCACCTGGTTCTCCGCCGTCAACGACGAACAGGCCGACGAACCGCAGGCTTTGCAGGTCAAGCGTTTCCTGGCCTCGCGCAGCATCGCCCTGGCTCTCAAGGGAGTGCCGGCCATCTATTTGCACGGCCTGATCGGCTCCAGCAGCGACCGCCAGGCCGCCGCGGCCAGCGGCTGCAAGCGCGACGTCAACCGCGAGGTGATCAGCGGCCGGAAGATCTTGCAACAGGTGGCTGACCCTGATTCCAGGGTCTCCTTGATAGCCGACCTGCTTTTCAAGCTGAGCAACGTCAGGGCCTCACAGGCCGCCTTCCACCCCGGCGGCGCACAGAAAGTGCTGGAGTTTTCGCCCCAGGTCTTCGCCCTGCTCCGGACCTCACCGGATGGAGGCGATCACATCCTGTGCCTGACCAACGTGGCCAATGAGTCCGTCAGTCTGCATATTGATTTAAGTGAAGTGGGCGTGGGCGCCAGGGCCTGGCGCGGCCTGATCGACGGCCGAGAGTTTGAGGCCCAGCAAGACAGAATCGTGGTGGGGCTGGAGCCCTATGAGGTGGCCTGGCTGATGCCCACCGCGGAGTTGGAGGATTCGGCGGATTCGGCGGCCAGTTCATCGCCGGTGGGCGGCGGATAGGCGGCCACCGCGGCCAGCAGGGTGAGCCAGTAGAGGTTGCCCGCGGGCAGGCGGGGCGCGATCATCAGGCTGTAGACCAGCATCACCATCACCCCCACCAGGCCACCGCTGTTCAACAGGGCGTACATGCGCTCCACCGGGTCCTCGCCCAGGCCCCGGTCCAGCACCCGGCCCAGGTTGATAAAACCCCGCCACAGCACCCACAGGAAAAAGACGGCCAGGCAAAGCGTCCCGGCCAGGCCGCTTTCAATCCATATGCGGGACAGGCTACTGGCCGGCGCGGTCAGGCCGCCCACGCCCGCCCCCAGCCAGGAGAAACCAACCAGGCCGGCCCCGCCGCCCAGCCAGGCGATCACACCCGCGGCCAGGGCCAGGGCCGCCACCAGCCACAAGAGCCGGGCGCCTGCCCAGCCATAAATCATACCCAGGGCCATGATCCCCTGGGCGGTCACGGCCAGGGCGCCCAACAGCACCGCCTGCCAATGACCGGTGAAGACCAGCACCGCGGCCATGAAAATGATGCCGGTGTTGAACAGAAAGTCGATGAAGCGGTTGGCCGCGTCGCGCTCGCCGCCCATGCGCACCCCCATCCAGCGGGCGATGCGCAGCCCCATGGCCATGGGTATGGCCATGGCCATCATTGCGGCCAGGCTCATCTGATCGGCGAAAAGTCCCGGTGAGACGCCCCCGCCCGGCGGCGGCGGTCTGAGGTATACGCCCATCAGGTTAAGGGCCAGGGCGGCCAGAGTCAGGCCGGCGGTGACGCTGCCGGCAAAGGCGGTGGCGCTGCAGAGGTTGCAGGCAAACCCTCCCCGGGCGGTGAAGCGCCAGGCCAGCACAAAGGCGGCGGCGTAGCAAATCAGTTCCAGGCCGGTCTGCAGGGTGGCGCCCAGGTTGACCCCGGCGCTCTGCCGGGGGGGAGCGAACAGGACCTTTTGCAGGGGGACGGACCAGGGCAGCAGTTGCAGGACGGCCAAGAATAACAGGCCCACCAGCAGCAGCAGGCCCGGCAGCGGCCAGCGGCCGGGCGCTCCACCGCTGAACTCGCTCAAAAGGGAGCCGGCCACGCCGGCCAGCAGAAAGATCCAGGCCCAGTTGCCCAGGGCCGGAAACAACAGGGGCGCGATGATCACC
>JANQFN010000131.1 GCA_028277825.1 Desulfarculaceae bacterium | reverse complement strand
ATCGGGGCCTACGCTTTGGGCGCCGAGCAGGGCTACATGTACGTGCGCGCCGAGTACCCGGTGGCCATCGAGCACCTGGAGTTGGCTATGGACCAGGCCCGCAGCCTGGGGCTGTTGGGCGAAAACATCCTGGGCAGCGGCTTCAACTTCGACCTGCGCATTAACCGCGGCGCCGGCGCCTTTGTCTGCGGCGAGTCCACCGCCCTGTTCACCTCCATCGAGGGCAAGGCCGGCGAGCCCCGGCCCAAGTACGTGCGCTCGGTGGAGGAGGGCCTCTGGAGCCGCCCCACGGTCTTAAACAACGTGGAGACCTGGGCCAACATCCCCCAGATCGTGGAAAAGGGCGGCGACTGGTACGCCGGCATCGGGGTGCCCCATTCCACCGGCACCAAGGTGTTTTCCCTGGTGGGCAAGGTCAACAACGTTGGGTTAGTGGAAGTGCCCATGGGGGTGCCCCTGGACCACATCGTCAGCGAGATCGGCGGCGGCGTGCCCGGCGGCGGCGAGTTCAAGGCGGTGCAGACCGGCGGGCCCTCCGGCGGCTGCCTGCCCCATGAACTGAAAGACACCCCGGTGGACTTCGACTCGCTGACCGAGGCGGGCTCCATGATGGGCTCGGGTGGCATGATCGTCATGGACCAGCGCGACTGCGTGGTGGACGTGGCCGCCTACTTCCTCAAGTTCCTGGAGGAAGAGTCCTGCGGCAAGTGCATCCCCTGCCGCCTGGGCCTGAGCCGCATGCGCGAGATGCTGGACCAGTTCGCCGCGGGCAAGGGCAGCGAGGCCGACCTGGACGAGCTGGCCAGCCTGGCTGATGCCATCGCCGACGGTTCGCTGTGCGCCCTGGGCGGCAGCGCCCCCAACCCGGTGCTCACCACCATCCGCTACTTCAAGGACGAGTATTTGGCCCACATCAACGAGCAGAAATGCCCCGCCGGCGTCTGCAAGGCCTTGATCACCTACGAGATCGACGCCGAGGCCTGCACCGGCTGCATGGCCTGCGCCCGCCAGTGTCCCCAGAGCGCCATTACCGGCGAGAAGAAAAAACCCCACGCCATTGACCAGGAGGCCTGCATCCAGTGCGGCATCTGCATGGAATCCTGCAAGTTCGGCGCGGTCACCGTCTTTTAGGGTGGAGAGGTTAAGCAAATGATCAAGTTTCAGATCAACGATCAAGAGGTCTCGGCCCAGCCGGGCTGGACGGTACTGGAGACCGCCCGGGAACACAACATACACATCCCCACCCTGTGCTACCACGAGGCGGTGGAGCCCTCGGGCGCCTGCCGGCTCTGCGTGGTGGAGCTCAAAGAGGGCGACTGGTCCAAGGTGGTGATCTCCTGCATGTACCCGGTGGAAGAAGGCCTTCAGGTCTACACCGACAGCGACAAGGTAAAAAACGTGCGCCGCTGGATCCTGGAGATGCTTTTGGCCCAGTGCCCGGCCAGTGTGGAGATCCAGGCCCTGGCCGCCCAGTACGGCGTGAGCGGCACCCGCTTCGAGGTGCACGACGCGGACGAGCAATGCATTCTTTGCGGGCTCTGCACCCGGGTGTGCCAGCAGGTGGTAGGGGCCGACGCCATCTCCACCGTGGGACGCGGGGTGCACAAGAAAATCGGGGCGCCCTATATGGAGCCTTCCAGCGCCTGCGTGGCCTGCGGCTCCTGTGTCACCGTCTGCCCCACCGGGGCCATGCGCCAGCGCCTGGATTCGGTGCGCGGAGTTCCCAAGGTCAACCTGGCCGTGAACGCCAGGTAAATGAGGAGGAGGATAGTCATGCAAAACGGAACCAAGATAGGAGTCTTCCTCTGCCAGTGCGGCAACCGCATCGCCCCCCTGGTGGATCTTGAGGGCCTAAAGGCAAAAGTGGACGCCGAGCCCCTGGTGGACTACTGCGCCATCGAGCCCTTCCCCTGCCTGGGCCCCGGCCTGGACAAACTGCGCCAGACCGTCCAGGAGCAGGGCCTGGACCGCCTGGTGGTGGCCGGCTGCGAGGCCCGCATCCTGTTGGGCAAGCTGGAGCGCGAGCTGTTGGAGGTGGGCCTGGAAGAGGGCCAGATCGACATGGTCAATCTGCGCGGCCACGTGGCCCAGGTCAGCGACCTGGACGGAGCGGCCAAGGCGGCCAAGGGCTTCAAGCTGATCAAGGCCGCCGCCGCCGGCATGGACGCCCTGGTGCCCAGCCTCAAGGAAAAGGTGGACTTCGAAGGCCCCGCCATGATTTTGGGCGGGGGCATCGCCACCTACTCGGCGGCCCAGGAGCTGAGCCGGCGGGAGATCGATTGCATCCTGGCGGTGCAGACCGATGAGTGGGAAGACGAGATTCGCATGCTGCACGAGCACTACCCCGGTGAGCGTCACTACTACGACCGCCTGGAGGTGATCATGCGCGAGGTGGATGAAAGCCCCTTTGTGCGGCGCATCACCGTGGGTGAGCTCACCGGTATGACCGGGCGCACCGGCAACTACCAGGTCACCTTCTCCGACCAGATCGACGGCCCGCCCCGGGTGTACGAGGTGGGGGCCATCATCGCCTGCCTGGACGGCCAGATGCTCAACCAGGGCACCAACTTCGGCCACGACGGCAGAAACGTTATCTGCCACACCGAGGCCGAGGAGATGCTCTGGACTCTGGGGGTGCCCCAGGGCAAGGTGGTGTTTTGGATCAACGACTACGAGGCGGGCCACCCGGAGTATTCCTACTTGGCCTCGCGTTCAGCCTGGGCCATGGCCCGCTACATGCGTGAGCGCTCGCCCCTGACCGAGGTGACCATCTTTTACAACCACCAGATGGCCATTCCCCTGTCCGCCGGTGAGCGCAAGGCCAGCCGCGAGCTGGGCATCGCCTGGACGGCCTATGACGGGGCGCTGAGGCCCACGGTACAGTCGGGTTATTTGACCTACTGCGACCCGGAGGACCACCTGGAATGCGAGCTGCCCTGGGACAAGCTGATCCTCTCCCCCCGCCGCTCGGTGGGCCACGAAGCCATCAAGGTGGCCGAGGTGCTGGGCCTGGACCACGTGGAGGGCCACTTCCTGGAAGAGAACAAGCAACGGGTGCGCCCGGAGATGGTGGGCCGCGCCGAAACCATCCTGGCCGGCAGCGCCCGCTACCCCTGCGACCTGCACGAGGCCCTCAGGCAGGGCCGCCGCGCCGCGGCCGGGGTGGCCGAGCTGGTGGACCAGGCCAAGGCCGGCGAGTTGTATGCCCCGCGCATGGTCTGCATCGTGGACCAGGCCAAGTGCATCGGCTGCGGGCTGTGCAAGGAGATCTGCGACTGCGGCGGCATCGAGGCGGTGGAAGGCCACGGCGGCAATATCCCCCGCCACGTGGACCCCATGGTCTGCACCGGCGGCGGCACCTGCGCCGCGGCCTGCCCCTACCACGCCCTGACCATCCAGAACAACACTTCTGACCAGCGCGAGGCCCGGGTGGCCGCTCTGGCCAGGGAACTGGCCGCCGACGAGGTGCTGGCCTTTGGCTGCGCCTGGGGTGGGTTGGCCGCGGCGGACAACGCCGGGGTCAAGGGCCTTAAACACGACCCGCGCATGTACATGCTGCGGGTGGGCTGCATCGGCCAGCTGGACCCGGCGGTGTTGGCCCGGGCATTCGTGGAGGGCGCCAACGGCCTGTTGTTGATCGGCTGCCCGCCAGAGGACTGCCACCACTCCTACGGCCTGGACCACACCTGGAGCCGGGTGAACCTCATGAAGAAGCTCTTGGCCCTGTGCGGCTTCGACCGGCGGCGCATCGCCTTGGCCCATGCCGACCTCAACGAGCCCGAGGAATACATCGCCACCGTGGAGAGCTTCGTGGGTCTCATGGCCCAACTGGGGCCCATCGAGCGCAACCAGGAGAACCGAGAGAAGCTCCAGGGCCTGTACGGCACGGTGAACAACGCCCGGGTGCGCTGGGTCCTGGGCGCCAGCCTGCGCCGGCCCTGGGAAGAGGTCTATCCCGGCAACCAGCGCAACGCGCTCACCTTTGACAAGGACTTCATGGGCGTGATCTCAGAGGAGTTCATCCGGGCGCGGGTGGCCAACCTCTTGGCCAGCGAACCAAGGCCCTTCCAGTTGGAGGAGTTGGCCGACACCCTGCACGAGGACGAGGCCCCGGTGATGGAGAGCCTGAGGGAGATGGTGGGCGAGGGCGTCATCGGGCGCATGCACAAAGACGGTGTGGCCCAATACGTGCTGCGCGCCTAAGAGATAAACCATAAACCACGGGGGCGGGGGCCGCTGGCCTTCGCCCCCAGTCATTATTCAGAGGCGCATCATGAGCCAACATCACCCCGAGCAGGGTCCTGACGGACTCAACGAACGCTTCCTGGCTCACGCCCTGACCCCGCACAACGTGGGCCTGCTGCCCAACCCCGAGGGTCACGCCAAACCCCAAGGGGTGTGCGGAGACAGCATCGAGCTTTTCCTGCGCATCAGCGGCCAGACCATCAGCGAGGCCCGCTTTTTGACCGACGGCTGCCTGCACACCGTGGCCTGCGGCAGCGCCCTGACCCAGATGATCAGCGGCCGCGGCCTGGACAAGGCCGGGCAGGTGTCGGCCGGCGATATAGAGGCCCAGTTGGGCGGGCTGCCCAAGGACCACCGCCACTGCGCGGCCCTGGCCGTGGCCGCGCTCCGGTCGGCCCTGCGCGACTATTACAAAAAGAAGCAGGCGCCCTGGAAGGGGCTGTATGACAGGAGCTAAAAGATCCGCCGCTTGTCAAAGGCGGTGGTGAACTTCTTGCCCAGGATGTAGAGCAGGCCGGCCCCGGCGATCTGGATGACCAGGGCCTCCAAAAAGCTCAGGAAGATCAGGGGCAGGATGAACAGAGCCAACACGGCCAGGATCAGAAGTGGCAGCACCAGGAGCCAATGCTTCTGCAGCCAGGCCTCGTTGTCCAGCTTGGCCTGGGTCTCCGGGTCCACCCAGTCCTCGGTCGGTTGATCATGCGGGTCTTGGTGTTGCGTCATTTCCCAACTGCCCTAAGTTCCCATTCCGTGCCCGCCTAGTATATCTGAACCAGCGCCGAACCGCCCCAGCCTTGTTGGCGCAAACGCCGCTGTGTTAGCCTGATAATACTAGTGAAAAAGTGAATAGCGCCTACGGAACACTCCAATAAACCCATTTGGCCCCGCAAATAGGGGGCGGGAGGAATGACATGGGAGAGCACAGAGTTGCCCGGGTCACCGAGATCATCGCGGCCAGCGAGGTTAGCTTCGACGAGGCGGTCAAGGCGGGTATCAGCCGGGCCACCGCCACCTTGAGGGGCATTACCGGCTTCAAGGTGCTGGAGCAGAACATCTCGGTGGAGAACAACCAGGTCTCCGAATACCGGGTGCGCATGGAAGCCATTTTCGTGCTGGAGTCCTGAGAGGAACCTCGAGCACAGGCCTATAGGGACAGAGCCGCCCCCAGGCCGCCCCGGGAATGAATCCAGGCGGCCAGGCGCTGAAAGCCCTGTTCCATGCTGACCTCCGGCTTATAGCCCAGCTCATCGCGGGCGCGGCGGTCGTTGAAGGTCCAGGTGCGGCCCTGGTGGATGACGTAGGGCCGGCTGGCCATCAGCGGCGTCTTGATGCCCGCCGCCCGGAGCGCGTCGCAGACACCGGCCGCCAGATAGGCCTGCCAATAGGGCAGGCGCTTTTGGGGCAGGGGCAGGCCGCCGGCCGCGCAGAGCCCACCCACAAAGTCGCGTATGGTGGGGCGCACCTCATCGGCCACGTGGTAGACCCTGCCCGGGGCGGCCTTCGCGGTGGCGGCCAGGATGAGGCCGGCGCTGACGTTGGCCACGTGACAGGTGGTCACCCGGTTGGTGGCGTCGCCCACCCAGGGATAGGCCCCAGCCCTGATGGCCAGGGCGGTGGCCTTGAACACGCTGGTGTCGCCCTCGCCCCAGATCCAGGGCGGCCGCACAGCCGTTGCCTCCAAATCCGGCCCGCTGGCAGCCAGCACCTCCTGCTCGGCCAGGGCCTTGGTCCGAGAATAATGATCCAGAAATCTTTTGGGGAAGGGCTGGCTCTCGTCCTCGTCGATGCGGTCGCCGTTGACCAGGGTCACCGATTCGGAAGAGCAGTGCACCAGGCGGCGCACTTTAGCGGCCCGGCAGGCGGCCAACACGTGGCGGGTGCCCTGCAGGTTGACCGCCTCCAGCCGGGCCCGGGGAGCCAGGTAGGAGGCCAGGGCGGCCACGTGGAACACCACCTCCACCCCTTGGGCCGCCCGGGTCAGGGCGTCCGGATCATCCAGCGGGGCCAAACGCACCTGGGCCCCGGCCTGGGCCAGGGCCGCCTCGCGGGGTCCCTGCCGCCGCACGGTGGCAACCACCTCCACCCCCATCTCCAGCAGCCGGCGGCAGAGATGCCCCCCCAAAAAACCGGTGGCCCCGGTGATCAGCACCTTGTCCAAGGCCGGCATATTACCGCATCCTCCCTTGCCGCCAAACTAACACTGGCCGGGAGCCGCCGTAAAGCTTGCCTTGAATGAATGGCCATTCACATTCGCGGGATGTTGTGCTATTAAAAGGGGGCCAAATACCGTACGCAAAACTTAGGAGGGATGCATGTCGGCACTGAAAGAAGTGGTGGTGGTGGACGCGGTGCGCAGCGCCATCGGCAAGTCCGGGCGCAAGGGCATGGAAAAGGGCGGCCAGCTTTGCCAGGCTTCGGCCCAGGAGCTGTTGGCCGCGGTGATGCGCGGGCTCCTGGACCGGGTGCACGCCAAGGCGCCCGCCTTTGATGAGCGCGAGATCGAGGACGTGATCGTGGGCTGTTTGAGCCAGTTCGGCGAGCAGGGCTCCAACGTCGCCCGCTTCGCCAGCCTCCTAGCCGGCATCCCCCAGGAGGCCTCGGCCTGCACCGTGAACCAGTACTGCAACTCCGGGCTGAAGACCATCAACTTCGCCAGCCGCGGCTTGGCCGTGGGCGACGGCGACATCGTGCTCTGCGCCGGGGTGGAATTGATGTCCCACTACGGCATGAGTTCGGACATCTTCGTGGCCTTTGAGGCCAAGTATCCGGTGCGCTTCACCGAGCGGGCCAACGAGATCGGCATGGACGTGCCTCAAGGGGTCTGTGCGGAGATGATCTCCGAGGAGGCGGGCCACACCCGCGAGGAGCTGGACCGCTTCGGCATGTGGAGCATGCAAAAGGCGGTGGAGGCCCAGCGCCAGGGCTGGTACGCCGAGAACATCATCCCCTACAGCTTTGAATACGAGGGCCAGAGCTATACTGCCGAGACCGACGAAACCCTCCGGCCGGGGGCGGTGGACGATCCCGAGCAGTATTGGGAGGATCTGAAGAAACTCCGTACGCCCTTCAAGGAAGACGGCATGGTCAGCGCAGGCAGTTCCTCCCAGATCGTGGACGGTGCGGCGGCGGTGCTTCTGATGACCGCGGACAAGGCCGAAAGTCTGGGCCTGGAGCCCCTGTGCAAGATCACCGGCTGCGCCTCGGCCGGCGGTGATCCGGTGCCCATGCTCCTGGCCCCGATCCCGGCGGTGGAAAAGGCGCTCAAGCGGGCGGGCAAGACCATCGATGACATGGACATCATCGAGCCCAACGAGGCCTTTGCCTCGCCCCTTTTGGCCTTTGCCGACCACTTCGGCTATGCCTACGACGACCCCCGGGTCAATCCCACCGGCGGGGCCATCGGCCTGGGCCACCCCATCGGCGCCTCGGGCGTGCTCTGGTTCGGGGAGATGGCCCACCACCTCAAGCGCACCGGCGGCCAAGCCGGGGTGCAGATGCTCTGCGGCGGCGGCGGCATCGGCATCGCCACCGTGGTGGAGGCGGTCTAGCTTTAGATGCTAAAGAGGTTGTTCACACGGAGTCCATCGTAGAGACTGGTGTTTACCAAGACATCGGAATCTACATTTGGAGGACCGCATGAACAACCATCA
>JANQFN010000123.1 GCA_028277825.1 Desulfarculaceae bacterium | reverse complement strand
TCGCGCCGCACCAAGAACAACCCGGTCTTGATCGGCGAGCCCGGGGTGGGCAAGACCGCCATCGTGGAGGGCCTGGCTCAGCGCATCGTGGCTGGCGACGTGCCCGAGGGGCTGAAAGATAAGCAGATCGTCAGTCTGGACATGGGCAGCCTCATCGCCGGGGCCAAGTACCGCGGCGAGTTCGAGGACCGGCTCAAGGCGGTGCTCAAGGCGGTGGAGGAGGCCGCGGGCACCATCATCCTGTTCATCGACGAGATGCACACCCTGGTGGGCGCGGGCAAGGCCGAGGGCGCCATGGACGCGGGCAACATGCTCAAACCGCCCCTGGCCCGGGGTGAGCTACGCTGCGTGGGCGCCACCACCATCAAGGAGTACCGCCAGAACATCGAAAAGGACGCGGCCCTGGAGCGGCGCTTCGCCCCTGTATTGGTGACCGAGCCCTCGGTGGAGGACACCATCGCCATCCTGCGCGGGCTCAAGGAGAAGTACGAGGTGCACCACGGGGTGCGCATCAAGGACAACGCCCTGGTGGCCGCCGCCACCCTGAGCGACCGTTACATCACCGACCGCTTTTTGCCGGACAAGGCCATCGACCTGATCGACGAGGCCGCCTCCAAGCTGAGGATCGACATCGACTCGTTGCCCGAGGAGCTGGACGGCTTGGAGCGGCGCATCATGCAGCTCACCGTGGAGGCCGAGGCGCTCAAAAAGGAATCCGACGAGGCATCCGCCAAGCGTTTGGACAACGTACAGGAGGAGATCGCCGAGCTGAGCGTGGACCGCGACGCCCTCAAGGAGCGCTGGCAGGAGGAAAAGCAGGCCATCGAGGGGGTGCGCGCGGCCAAGGAACAGATCGAGCAGGCCACGGCTGACATGGCCCGGGCCCAGCGCGAGGGCGACCTGAACCGGGTGGCCGAGCTGCAGTACGGCACCATCCCCGAGTTGGAGGGCGAGCTGGCCGCGCGGCAGGAGCGCATCGAAGCCAAGGAATCCCTGGTCAAGGAGGAGGTGGACTCCGAGGACGTGGCCGAGGTGGTGGCCCGCTGGACCAACATCCCGGTGGCCAAGCTAATGGAGGGCGAGCGCGAAAAGCTGTTGTCCATGGAAGAGCGCATCGCCGAGCGGGTGGTGGGCCAGAGTGAGGCCATCGTGGCGGTGGCCAACGCGGTCAGGCGCTCCCGCTCCGGCCTGCAGGACCCCAACCGCCCGGTGGGCTCCTTCATCTTCATGGGCCCCACCGGTGTGGGCAAGACCGAGTTGGCCCGGGCCCTGGCCGAGTTCCTCTTTGACGACGAGCAGGCCATGGTGCGCCTGGACATGAGCGAGTTCATGGAAAAGCACGCGGTCTCCCGCCTGATCGGCGCGCCCCCGGGCTACGTGGGCTATGACGAAGGCGGTTACCTCACCGAAGCCGTCCGCCGCCGGCCCTACAGCGTGGTGCTCTTCGATGAGATCGAAAAGGCCCACCCGGACGTGTTCAATGCGCTCTTACAAATCCTGGACGACGGCCGCCTGACCGACGGGCAGGGCCGCACGGTGGACTTCACCAACACCATCATCATCATGACCTCCAACATCGGCTCCCAGTTCATCCAGGACATGACCGGCGAGGACCAGCGCGAGCAGATGGAGGAGGCGGTTTTGGGCGCGCTGCGCTCCCACTTCAAGCCCGAGTTTTTGAACCGGGTGGACAACGTGGTGATCTTCCACGCCTTGACCCTGGAGCAGATCAAGCACATCGTGGGTATCCAGATGAAGCGCATCAACAAGCTTATGAAGCAGCGCGACCTGGCGTTGGAGATCAGCGAACCGGCCCAGGATCATTTGGCCCAGGTGGGCTTTGACCCGGTGTTCGGCGCCCGGCCGCTGAAGCGGGCCATCCAGACCGAGGTGATGGATCCCCTGGCGGTGAAGATGCTGGACGGGTCATTCGCAGAGGGCGACACCATCGTGGCCGACGTGGAGGGGGACAAGGTGGTGTTTGATAAGAAGTAATAGGGGCAGGTTGAGAGAAGATAAGGCCGCCCGGCTCCGAGAGGGGTCGGGCGGTTTTGTTTTTTCGAATAAAAGCTATTTAATGCTATATTTCCTATCAACCACAAAAACAAGAGAAGTATTCTATGAACATACCAAAGCGTCCCAGGCAACACACACTTGAAGATGAATCAGTTCGAGCATTTGAGGCGGCTTTGCCCCCCGAGTGGGTCTTTCGCCGGCACACACCAGACTATGGAACCGACGGCGAAGTAGAAATCTTTGACGACAATGGATCAGCCACGGGCCTAAAACTAAACGTCCAAGTAAAGGCAACAGATTTTGAAGACGACAACTTAAGCCACCAAATAAATCTAAAGGCAAAAACTTGCCAATACTATGTTTCGCTAGACTTACCTGTGCTGTTGGTGAGGTACATTTCTGCAACTAAGCGGCTTTATGTTAAATGGTTTCATCATTCCTTAGATATGGATCGTATTGAACAGAATAAGTATTTTATAATCAATTTTACAGAGAACGACGCCTGGGATAATCTGTCGCCGACATCAATTATTTACGAGTTAAAAACATACAGGAAAATCAGATCAGCCAGCCTTACCCTACCACTGCCGCTTTCTATTCAATTATTAGAAACTAGAATATTGAACATGAGTCAGAGATCTCTGGCAAACGTAATAGAAAAAGGTTTAGAAATATATCCTAACTTGGTTGCGGTCAATAAAATTATTTTGGCTTCTGAAAACCGAGCCGAGGAAAATGATATTCTAACGATCATTTTTAGTGGCGAAAACCTATCGATTAGATTTGGAGTTTCCCCGCTTTTAGAAATCCCATATACGGAAATCAGTAGTCCCGAAGAAAAAGAGAGATTCATCAACGATATTCTTTTTTCTATAGGTATTGCACTGAAAAGAGCAGGACAATATTATCCGAGTGGTTTTTTCATTAAAAAGAGTTTTGAAAGAACGTGTCTTTTATCAAAGATATCTTTCTTTTTGGATGCGGGCCTATGCCTTGCCGTTTGTGGTCGACTGGATGATTTAATCTATTTGATGGAAGCTTGCTCAGAAAGAAAGGATATGGCTTTGGATTCAGAAGCCTTATCCTTTTGTATTATAGCAAATTTTGACAATATGAGCCTAAAACAACAACAGAAGTGGCACGATGCCATGTATGCCATTTTAAAGGTGGCGTCCGAAGAAAACGATCCTTCCCGCTTGTCCGCCTTGCATTATAGTATTGGCAACATGATGAGAACTGTTGACCTTAAAAAGTCGTTTTCACATTACTGCCAAGCAAAGCGTCTAGAGCCTGATTATTTAAATCGGGCATATTACTGGAAAGATATCGGTGGAATATTATTTGAAAAAGGCAAATACAGCCTTTCAAATAAAGCATATAGTTGTGCATATGAACTTTCAGGAGACGAAGATATTTTGGTTCTTAAAGCTGATTCTCTTATGTACGCTGGTAGATATGAGGAGTCGCTAAAATTATTTGAAAAGTGCGCGGGTAAAGGGCTTTTTAATGAACCGTACTGGTGTTTGAAGAAATTTTGTTTAAAGGGAATAACAAAGTCAAAAAAAATGGAATACCAGAAGAGAGATCGTGTTGGTAGCAGCAATATACTTAGTGTTCTGTTGGACGGTGATCTTAGTGAGGAAAAAAGCTTAGAAATTATCGAAAATGCATTAGAGTGTGACCTAATCGATGAAAATACATGGTTTAATTTGGGGATAATTCAAAGTAATAGCAATGATACAAAGAGCGCATTTTATTCTTTCCTTACGGCAGCAGTCTTAGCGCGGGTTGATACGGAAGGCTGGTGTAACACGATTTGTTTGGCATTTCAGCCGAATATCGAAAACGATCTCGTTTTTCATATATTGGCATCCGCGTATAAAATACATGGAAACGATTTGTTTGAGAGACTTGACGTCATGGTAGAAGATCAAGATGACAAAGAAAAAGCGCGTGAATTAGTAGATCGTATATATGAGATGGTGAAACTAATGGGGCTACGATAATTTATTGTCTGGCGGGCACCAACCCGGACAACTCATTGTCCGGGTCCCGAAGCGACAGGAGGTTGTGGCCGGGCGTTGTGCGGGACGAAGAAGAACCCAGCAGCAAACACTCTGCCCTACCGCCTGCTTTTTCTTCTCCTCCCAACCTCTTCCTCTTCTCCCCTCCCTCGCAAAAAAAAGGGCGGCCCCTAACCGGGACCGCCCTCACTAGCTTTAAGTCTTGATCTTACAGCATCGAGCCGATGATCATCTTCTGCACATGGCTGGTACCCTCGTATATCTGTGTGGTCTTGGCGTCGCTCATCATGCGCTCCGCCGGGTATTCCTTCACGTAACCATCGCCGCCAAGCACCTGCACCGCGTCGGTGGTCACCTTCGTGGCGGTCTCGACGAAAAACACTAAAAAAGAGGACTTGCCGGGTTCCGCTCCGCTCTACCCAATCTACGCTATTGCTGGATGGGAGCGGGCCAAGCGACTCGGCTGATAGTGTAGCGACTGTTTTTCGCGTCAAGCGTAATTTGGTTTCCAGGTGGTTTCGTTTGCTGCCATGGAGTTTAGGATGACCAGCATTTTTCTCATTGCAGCG
>JANQFN010000102.1 GCA_028277825.1 Desulfarculaceae bacterium | reverse complement strand
ATGGGCCAGCCTGGCTGCACCTTGTGGTTTTTCTGGTATGCGGAGGGAGGCTGGCAAGTTGCAGGACAGGCCCTGGACCAGACACTACGACACCTGGGTGCCCACCACGCTGCGCTACCCCCGCATCCCCCTGCAGGAGTTGTTGACCGGCGCGGCCAACCTGTCGCCGGACCGGGCGGCTTGTAACTTCTACGGCAGCAAGACCAGCTTCAGGGAACTGCGCCTGGCCTCCTTGCGCCTGGCCCACGCCCTGGCCGATCTGGGTGTGGCCCAGGGCGACCGGGTGGCCCTGCACCTGCCCAACTGCCCCCAGTATCTCATCGCCTACTACGCCGTGCTGCATCTGGGCGCCATCGTGGTCAATGTCAACCCCCTGTACACGGTGCCCGAACTGAAGCACATGGCAGGGCTCACCGAGCCCAAGGTGGTCTTCACCTTTGACATGTTCCTGGACAACATCCGGGGCTTGCTGGCCGAGGTGGAGCCGCTCCAGGTGGTGGTCACCGCAATCACCGACTACATCGACGGCTTTGAGGTCAGCAGCGCCGAAAGCCTGGGCCTGGAAGTGGGCTGGCTGCACTTCAGTGAGCTATTGGAAGGAAGCAGCAACACCAAGCGGCCCCGGGTGGAGATCGACGCCGACGACCCGGCGGTGATCATGTTCACCGGCGGCACCACCGGTGTGCCCAAGGGCGCGGTGCTCAGCCACTACAACTACATCGCCTCGGCCACGGTGTGCTCGGCCTGGGGCGAGAGCTCCATGCGCCTGACCCCGTTGGAGCGGCGTAGCGTGATGGCGGTGATCCCCTTCTTTCACATCTACGGCCAGGTCTGCTGCATCCAGTACGCCATGTACAACCACGCCACCATGTATCTGGTGCCCCGCTTCGATCTGGATGAGTTCATGGGCATCCTGGACGGCATAGAGGAGATCGGCTTTTTCCCCAGCGTGCCCACCATGATCAATGCCATCGTCAACCATCCCTCGGCTCCGGACATGGAGCTGGATAGGAAGATCAAGCTGTTCAACAGCGGGGCCGGGCCCATGCCGGTGGAGCTGATCCAACAGGTGGAGGACCTGGGTATCTCCTACTCCGAAGGCTGGGGCATGACCGAGACCACCTCCCTGGGCGCGGCCAACCCGGTCATGGGCCTGAGAAAGCCAGGCTCCATCGGCATCCCCTTCATCGACAGCGAGATCAAGCTGGTGGACGTGGAGACCGGCCAAGAGGAGGTGCCCCAGGGCGAGCCCGGCGAGATGATGATCCGTTCGCCTTATGTCATGCAGGGCTACTGGAACAACCCCGAGGAGACCGCCAACCAGCTCCAGGACGGCTGGTTGTTCACCGGTGACATCGCCGTCGCCGACCAGGACGGCTATCTGTTCATTGTGGACCGTAAAAAGGACATGATCATCGCCGGCGGCTACAACATCTACCCCCGCGAGATCGACGAGGTGCTTTTCGAGCACCCCAAGGTGGCCGAGGCGGTATCCCTGGGCGTGCCCGATGAATACCGTGGCGAGACGGTTAAGGCCTTCGTGGTGCTCAAAGACGGCGAGGCGGCTGACGAAGAGGAGATCATCGCCTTCTGCCGCGAACGCCTGGCCGCCTATAAAGCGCCCAAGGCGGTGGAGTTCCGCGCCGAGTTGCCCAAGAGCGTGGTGGGCAAACTCCTACGCAAGGTGCTCAGGGATCAAGAGCTGGCCAAGCTCAAAGACAAGGCATAAAGGGCCCCCAGGGCCGCGAACCTAAAGATAACTATCGCCCGCGAAACAGTTTCAAGAGAGATGAGGCTCATGAAAACCGAGTATGAGTGGATCAAGGTAGAGGTCAAAGACGGTGTGGCCGTCATCGCCTTTAACAACCCCCCGGTTAACCAGCTCTCCGAGCACATGGTGCTGGAGTTCGTGGAGGCCATGCAGGACGCCTGGGCCGATGAGGAGATCAAGGCCATCGTGCTCACCGGTACGGGCAAGAACTTCATTGCCGGGGCGGACATCACCCAGCTCTTGCAGGTCAAGTCCAAGGAGGAGTTCCTGCCCTTCTTGCAGAAGAATCACGAGTTCCATAACGCCATGGAGTTGAGCCCCAAGCCCCTGATCGCGGCCATCAACGGCAACTGCCTGGGCGGCGGCCTGGAGGTGGCCATGGCCTGCCACTACCGGGTGGCGGCCCAGGGCGTGAACATCGGGTTGCCTGAGGTCAAGCTGGGCCTGTTGCCCGGCGCCGGCGGCACCCAGCGCCTGCCCCGTTTGATCGGCCTACCCAATGCCATGGAGATGATCACCACCGGCAAGTTCATCAAGAGCGAGAAGGCCTTTTCCTACGGCCTGGTGGACGAGCTGGTGCCGGCCGAGGAGCTTTTGGACACCGCCCTGGCCGCGGCCGAGAAGTTCACCTCCGGCCAGTTGGGCACCGCCAACCGCATGGCCAGCCAGCGCTTCGACCGCCTGCCCAGCGCCGCGGAGAAGAAATCCCTGATCGAGTTCAGCCGGGCCATGATGGCGGACAAGGCCAAGGGCTACATCGCACCCTGGAAGATCATGGACTGCTTTGAAAAGGGTCTGACCACCGACTACCAGCACGACGTGGAAGTGGAGGCCGACCTGTTCGGCGACTGCCTGGTCTCGGATGTGGCCAAGAACCTGATCAGCATATTCCTCAACGAGCGCGCCGCCGGCCGTCTGCCGCGCACCAAGGGCCTGGAGCCGGCCCAGATCAAGAAGGTGGCCATGCTGGGCGGTGGCGTCATGGGCAGCGGCATCATTCATCTCTTGTTGGCCAACGGCTTTGAGGCTGTGTTGTGGGACATCAACGACGAGGCCCTGGACAAGGGCGTGGAGGCCGCGAAGAAGACCTTTGCCTACAAGCTCAAGAAGAAGAAGCTGGCCAAGGACGCCTTTGAGGACCTGTTCGCCAACAAGCTGAGCACCACCACCGACCTGGCCGATATGGGTGACGTGGACCTGGTGATCGAGGCGGTGGTGGAGAACATGGAGATCAAGCAGGACATCTGGCAGAAGCTGGAGAGCATCTGCCGCGACGACGTGGTGTTTGGCACCAACACCTCGGCCTTGCCCATCACCGACATGGCCAGTGTTCTCAAGGACCCGGGCCGCATGATCGGCCTGCACTTCTTCAACCCGGCCGAGCGCATGCCGCTGTTGGAGATCATCTGCGCCCAGCAGACCTCGGACCAGACCCTGGCCACTTCGGTGTCCTTTGGCCGCGCTATCAAGAAGGTGCCGGTGGTGGTGGGCGACGGCCCCGGCTTCTATGTGTCGCGCCAACTGGGCGGTTTGATGGGCGGGGCGGTGTTCCTCACTGCCGACGGTGTGGACGGCGCCTCGGTGGAACAGGCCATGCTGGAGTTCGGCATGCCCATGGGCCCGGCCACTTTGGCCGATCTCACCGGCATCGACATCAACTACCACGTGAACCAGACTTTTGCCAAACGCCTGGGCGAGCGCTACGCGGTGCATCCCTTGACCGAGGCCATCTATCAACTGGGCGACTACGGCCGCAAGACCGGCGCCGGCTACCTGGACTACAGCCAGGACCCGCCGGTGCCCAACCCCCGGGTGGTGGAGGCGGTGGCCAAGTACTACGCTGACAACAACGTTGAACCTCGTCAGGCCAGCCAGGAGGAGATCATCGACCTGATGCTGGCCTGCGGCATCAACGAGGCGGCCTACATGATCCAAGAGGGCATCTGCGACCGGCCGGCGGACATGGACCTGGCCATGGTCTATGGCACCGGCTTCCCGCCCTATAGGGGCGGCATCCTGCGCTACGCCGACAAGTGGGGCCTGGACCAGGTGGTCTCCGCCTTGGAGGGCCTGGAGGCCAAGTACGGCCCGCGCTTCACCCCGGCCCAGCTGCTCAAGGACATGGCCGCCGAAGGCAAGACCTTCTACTCGTATTAGGCGGGCAGGTAGCATGGCCAACAAATATCTCAGCGAACGCAATCTGAAGTTCCTGCTCTATGAGGTCATGGGCGCCGAGGACCTGGCCGGGTACGGATACTTCTCGGACCACGACCGCGAGGGCTTTGATCTGGTCCTGGACACCGCCCTGCGCTTGGCCGATGAAAAACTCCACCCGCACTTCACTGACATGGACCGCAACCAGCCCCGGCTGGTGGAGGGCCAGGTCAGGGTGCGGCCGGCGGTGAGGGAGTTCCTGGAGGCCTGCGGCGAGGGCGGCTGGTTCGCCGCGCCCTTCCCCTATGAGGTGGAGGGCCAGCAGCTTCCCGGCCTGATCCACACCGCCTGTTCCTTCATCTTCAACGCGGCCAACTTCTCCGGAGCGGCTTACACCGGCCTCACCACGGGTGCGGCGCACTTGATCCTGAGCTTCGGCGACCAAGAGCTGCAAGAGGCCTACGTGCCCCATATGTTCAGCGGCGCCTGGCAGGGCACCATGGCCCTGACCGAGCCCCAGGCGGGCAGCTCTTTGAGCGACGTGGCCATGTTGGCCGAGCCCACCGCTGAAGGCCACTACCTGATGCGCGGCCAGAAGATTTTCATCTCGGCGGCGGATCACGACGGGGCGGACAACATCGTGCATCTGATGCTGGCCCGCATCAAGGGCGCGCCCCCCGGCGTAAAAGGCATCAGCCTGTTCGTGGTGCCCAAGCTCAGGCCCACCGATGAAGGCCTGGTCTCCAACGACGTGGCCTCGGCCGGCATCTATCACAAGCTGGGTTATCGGGGCTGCCCCATTGTGCAGCTCAGCCTGGGCGAGGAGGGCGACTGCCGGGGCTGGCTGGTGGGTGAGCCCAACCAGGGCCTGTCCTACATGTTCCAGATGATGAACGAGGCCCGCATCGGGGTGGGCATGCAGGCCTGCGCCGTGGCCTCGGGCGCATATTATGCTTCATTGCAATACGCCCGCGAGCGGCCCCAGGGCCGCAAGGTGGAGAACAAGGACCCCAGTCAGCCACCGGTGATGATCATCGAACATGCGGACATCAAGCGCCTGCTCCTGTTCCAGCGCTCGGTGGTGGAGGGCTCCCTGGGCCTCATCCTGCAGGCTGCCAAATGGGATGACTTGGCCCACCACGGACCGGAACCAGAGCGTGAGCGCTATGCCCTTCTCCTGGACCTGATCACCCCGGTGGTCAAGAGCTATCCCTCGGAGATGGGGGTATTGGCGGTCAGCGCCGGCCTGCAGATCCTGGGCGGCTACGGCTACTGCGACGAGTTCCCCCTAGAGCAGTACTTCCGGGACATGCGCATCCACCCCATTCACGAGGGCACCACCGGCATCCAGGGCATGGACCTGCTGGGGCGCAAGAGCATCATGCACGAGGGCCGGGCGGCTGAACTCTGGTTCGCCGAGGTGGCGCGCACCATAGAGGCGGCCTCGGGCGAGGCCGAACTGGCGCCCTATGCCCAGCGCCTACGAGAAGCCCTGGGCCTGTTGAGCCAAGCCCTTGAGGCCAAGGTGGCCCTGGCCATGAAGGGCGAGGTGGAGGTCTTTTTGGCCGACGCCACCTTATACCTGGAATTGTTTGGCCTGGTGGCCGTCGCCTGG
>JANQFN010000050.1 GCA_028277825.1 Desulfarculaceae bacterium | reverse complement strand
GAACCCCCATACGGGGGTTCATTCCCCGCGGCTTGCCGCGCTATAAAGCTGAAATCTTCCTCTTGATACCCCGCTGCTTGCGGCGGGGTTGTTCATTACTTGCCCTGGCAGTCCGGGCAGAAGTGGGTGCCGCGTCCGGCCACCACGATCTTTTCGATAGGGGCTTCGCAGGCCGGGCAGGGCTGGCCGGTGCGGCGGTAGACCCGGTGGGCGTGCTGAAAGGTGCCGGCCCGGCCCCGGGCGTCCACGAAGTTCTTCACCGAGGAGCCTCCCCGGGCCAGGGCCTCGGCCATGGTCTCTTTAACTTCGGCCAACAGGCCCTGCAGGCGCTTGTCGCTCAAGTCCTTGGGCCGGGCCAGGGGGTGCAGGCCCGCCCGGTGCAGGGCCTCGTCCGCGTAGATGTTGCCCACCCCGGCCAGGATGCGCTGATCTAAAAGCAGACTTTTGAGGGGCGCGGTTCGGCCAGCCAGGCGGTCGCAGAATTCCCGGGGAGTTATCTCCATGGCGTCCGGACCGAAGTTGGCCAAGGGGCCAGCGGCCAGGGATTCGCGGTCCGGGCAGTAATTCATGCCCCCGAACTGGCGCAGGTCACGGTAATAGAGGCGCTCGCCGCCGTCGGCAAAGCTGATTGTCACGTGAATGTGATCCGCTTGTGGGCGTTTTTGAGCCAAAATAACCTGACCGGTCATGCCCAGGTGTATGGTCCAAAAGCCGCCGCCGTCCAGTTCCAGGATCAGCAACTTGCCGTGGCGGCTGATCTTTTGCACCTTCTTGCCCCTGATGCCCCGGGACAGCTCTTGGGGCGAGGGCCGGGCCAGTTTGGGCAGGACGATACGCACCCGGCTGACTGTGCGGCCCTCGATGCGGGGGGCCAGGGTGCGGCGGACGCTTTCCACTTCCGGTAATTCAGGCATGAATTAGTAATAATTCGCGGGACAGCTTTAGGCAAGTGAAAAAAGATAAAAAACGGCCTTAGGACCCCATTATTTTGTGGTTGACACTATTCCTATAACAATATAGAGTGGTTTCAGCGATTTGTGGGCTTTTGCAGGCCCCTGCAAAGGAGGAAGGTCCCGCCCGTGGCTGATTTGGAAAAAATGAAGCAGGTTTGCCCCAACTTGCAGGCAAACCTGTCCCAATGCACCTGCACTTACAGCTCCTGCAACAAGATGGGTTTATGCTGTCAGTGCGTGGCTTATCACCGCCAGATGCGCCAGATCCCCGGATGCTTTTTTACTACAGAGGGAGAGCGCACTTACGACCGGTCCTATGCCAAGTTCTGCAGCGATTGCTGCTGAGCCCGCCTCCATGGTGGGCCGCCGTCCCGTGAGGGCCCGTCAGGGTCTAAAGGACGCCGTGGATCTGTTGGCCAACCTCACCGAGGCCTTCACTGCGGCGGTATTCCTAAAAGACCACGATAACAAATATTTATACCCTGTGGCCTGGCACAGCCTGAGCCGGTCCTTCCGCTCCGATGAGCCCATCCGTCTGGGCGAGGGGCTGGTGGGCTATGTGGCCAAACACGGGGTGCCGGTGGACGTGGACCGCTACCAGCAGAGTTCCGAGGCCACGGGCCTGTATTCCGCAGACGAGGGCATCAAGGCCTTTGTGGGCGTGCCAATGGGCGAGATGGGCGTATTGGTGGTGGACACCAAGACCCGCCAAATCTTCGGTGAGCGCGAGAAAAAGACCATCAAGGACTTTGCCGTGTTCATGGGCCAGATGATCGTGCAGCAGGAGGCCATGGCCCGGGAGGCTCTTTACGGCCGCATCTTGGACCTGATGTATGAGGTGGAAAACGCGGCCCTGAGCTTTTCCGACAGCCGCCAGCTCTATGCCGAGATCCTGGACGCCGGCCGCCGCTTCACCGGCCTGAGCATGAGCTTTTTGTGTCTTTTGCACCCGGGGCGCAAGCAGTTCGTGGTGGAGGCGGTGGACGGCCCCTCGGTGAGCACCTTGCGCGGCCGCAGCTTCCCGGTGAGCCAGGGGCTGGTGGGTTGGGTGCTCAAGGAGGCCAAGCCGCTGACCCAGAGCCGCATGCGCCCCTTGCAGGGAAAGTCGTACCTAATCACCCCTGAGGAGCCTCTCAGGGGGTACAATGCCTTTATCGGGGTACCGCTTCTGGCCTGGCGGCGCCTGGTGGGGGTGTGGGCCTTTGCGGGCCAGACCGAGCGGATTATTGACGAAGAGGAGGAAAGGGCCCTGCAGCTGGTGGGCCACCGGGTGGCCGCCACCCTGGAGCACTATTGCCTAACTTCTTCCTGACAGGCCCGTTGTCCCCGGGCCTGGCCGGAAAGGCGATCTGAATGTTTCTCAAATCCATACTTGGCGCATTCTCCAAGGACATGGCCATGGACTTGGGCACCGCCAACACCTTGATCTATATAAAAACCAAAGGCGTGGTGCTCAATGAGCCCTCGGTGGTGGCCATGAACCGCCAGACCGGCAAGCCTCTGGCCGTGGGGCACGAGGCCAAGCAATATTTGGGGCGCACCAACCCTTCCGTGTTCGCCAGCCGCCCCTTGAAGGACGGGGTCATAGCCGATTTTGACATGACCCGCATCATGATCAAGGAGTTCATCACCAAGGTCAAAAAGGAAACCGGCTTTTTGAAGCCGCGTATGCTCATCGGCGTACCCTCGGGCGTGACCCAGGTGGAGAAGCGGGCGGTGATCGAAAGCGCCGAGCAGGCCGGGGCGCGCGACATCTATCTGATCGAGGAGCCCATGGCCGCGGCCATCGGTGCCGGCCTGCCCATAGACCAGCCCCAAGGCTGCATGATGGTGGACATCGGCGGCGGCACCACCGAGGTGGCGGTAATATCACTGTACTCCACAGCCTACTCGGAATCGGTGCGCGTGGCCGGTGATGAGGCCAATGAATCCATCATGCGCTACATACAGCGAAAATATCAGGTTCTGATTGGCGAAAACAGCGCCGAACAGGTAAAAATATCCATCGGCTCAGCCTACCCCCTGGAGCAGCCGCTGTCCATGGATGTCAGCGGCAAGGATATAGTGGAAGGAATACCACGCACTATAACCATCACCGACGAGGAGGTGCGCCAGGCCATGTCCGAGCCGGTGGAGGTGATCTTGGAAAGCGTCAAGCGCGCTTTCGAGAAAACGCCTCCCGAGCTGGCCGCCGACGTGGCTGAACAGGGCCTGATGCTGGCCGGCGGCGGGGCCCTGATCCGGGGCCTGGACCGGCTGTTGAGCCGCGAGATGGATCTCCGGGTGAACGTGGCCGACGACCCCCTGTCCAGTGTGGCGGTGGGCGCGGGCATCGCCCTGCAGAACGTGAAGGAATACAAGCGGGTTTTCATCAACTGATGATGTGAGGGACATATTGGCCAGAATCTTGGAGCTGGAGGACCTGGAGGATCGCATCGACTGCTTCGGCGAGTTCGATCGCGACGACAAAACCTGTCTTTCCCACTGCGGCCTCAGCTTTGAGTGCGCCGCCGCCCGGGAGCGCTACCAGGCTCTGCAAATGCATGACGAGTCCCTGGAGCACTTGGGCTGCGCCCACAGCGCCTGAGTTATAACAATTTAGCCCCGAGCCGGGCGGCTGGCGTTTAGCGGAC
>JANQFN010000035.1 GCA_028277825.1 Desulfarculaceae bacterium | reverse complement strand
GGACGCCTGGTGGAGCGCAAGGGGGTTTTGAAGGCGCTGGAGGCGCTGGAGTTGCTGCAACAGCCCTTGCCCCTGGTGGTGGCCGGCGACGGGCCCCTGGCCGAGGAGGTGGCCCAACGGGCCGCCGGCAGCGGCGGGCGTCTCAATTTTGTGGGCTGGGCCGATCGTGCTAGGATGGGCCGTCTCTTGGCCGGCGCGGCCAGCCTGTGGCTGCCCAGCCTCTGGGCCGAGCCTTACGGCATAGTGGGGGTGGAGGCCCTGGCCCTGGGCACGCCGGTCTTGGCCTCGCATGTGGGCGGGGTGAGCGATTGGCTGCAAGACGATGTCCACGGCCGCCTGCTGCCGCCGGGCGACGCTACGGCCCTGGCCCAAGCGGCCGATGCCCTGGCCAGCGACCCGAAAACGGCCCGGGCCCTGGGCGCGGCGGGCAGGGCCTGGGTAAAGGGCAATTTGGAGCCGAACGAACTGATGGACCGTTTGCTGAGCGTATATCAAGAGGCCCTGGCCGGGGGCGGGGCGTGAGCCAGGCCGACACCTGGGGCATGGACCCGCAGGTGCGGGCCATGCGCGCGGTGTTTCAGGCCATGGAAGAGGAGGGGCAGAAACTATTGTCACGGGCTGGCATTTCTCCTCAGGACCCTCGGCTGCGCGCCTGGCGTGATTTGGCTCGCGATCTTTTCAGCGCCGCCTGGCCCCGGGCCATGCGCCAGGACTTGGCGCGGGACCCGCAAGGCGCCGGCCGGCTCTACCTGCTCTGTCTGGCCCGGGTGCTGAAAGGGGAGGGCGTGGAAGCGATGCCCGAGCCTCACCCCGGGGACGATCCCCTGAGCGCCATAATCGAGAAAGCCGCGCCATGATCCGCTTGCGCCTGTTCGGCCGCTGCCGCATCTACCACGATCCGGTGAGCCCGGTGGCCAAGGGCCCGGCCCAGATCGGCTGGGAGGCCCTGTACCGGGAAATCGAACTGGTCACCCCCCGCCGGCTCAAGGGCCCGGAACTGCTGCGGCGCACCAAGGGCTGGTGGACTACGGACCCCAAGGAGATCGCCCCCTTGGTGGAGCGCTTCGGCCGATTGACGGTGGGCCAAGGCGGTGAACTGCTGGTTGAGTTCCAGGACCAGGAGCGGGCCGACGGCCTGACAACGGCGCTTGCAGAGCGCTTCGGCGATCAAGTCATGCTGATGCCCTGAACCGGCGCTCCCCCAGTAGACGGCGGTAATGATACAATGATGGTGAAGGGATGTGGTCTTATTGTGAGAGGGGAGGCGCGCCATGACTGAATGCAGACCCACGCCGCCTGGTGAGACCGAACTGGAAGAAATGCGGCGCCGCATCGTGGAGGCGGCGGCCGCGCTGTATGAGAAAAAGGGCCGGGCGGCCACGCCGGACGAGATCTCGGCCACCGCCGGCATCAGCGTGCCGGTGACCTATCAGTTCGTCAAAAAGCCGGCTGACATCATGCTCCTGATCATGGAGCGGGTGCAGAACCGCTTCGCCGCCGGCATCCAGGCCTGTGTGGACGCTGGCGCCGGTGCCGAGTCCCGTCTGCGCGAGGCCATGGCCCAGTACTTTCGGGTGGTGGACGAGGAGGGGCCCAAGGTGGTGCTGGTCTACCGCGACTCGCTCACCCTGGACAAGGCGGGCCGCAAGCGCATCATGCAACTGGAAAGGGAGGCGGTGGAGGTGTTTAAGCGCATCCTGCAGGAAGGCGTGGCCGCCGGCGAGTTCAAGGCCCTGGACAGCGACCTGGCGGCCTACAACATCGTGATGGCGGGCCATTCTTGGGCGCTCAAGCGCTGGCACTACAAGAAGCGCGGCCTGGACTTCGAGGAATTCCTGGCCCGGCAGCAGGGCCTGTTCACCTCCATGGCCCGGGGCTGTTGAGTTGGCCACCTTCAAACACATCGTCTGCTGCCTGGATTTCTCCGAGCACGCCGGCCAAGCGGTGGAGGTGGCCAAGGCCCAGGCCAAAAGCGACGGCGCCCGGCTGACCCTGTTGAACGTGCTGGCCCCGGGGCGGCCCCTGCTGCCCGGCGGCGACCCCCGGGAGCGCAAGAAACTCAGCGTGGCCGAGATCTGCTCGCGCCTGGAAGCGGAGATTACCAGCCGCTATCTGCAGGACGCCGAGGGGCTGCAGGTGGACCTGGAGCTTCGCCGGGGCCACCCCAGCATCGAGATACTGACCTACCTGGAAGAATCCGGCGCCGACCTGGTGGTGGTGGGCTCGGCCGGCTTCTCCGGGGTCAACCTGGTGCTGTTGGGCTCGGTGGCCGAGCGGGTCAGCCGCCGCGCGCCCTGTTCCTGCCTGGTGGTGCGCCAGCCGGGCGACGACTAAGCACAGCACTGCTAATCCAATCACCTAGGCGAGGACCCTAAATGCGCTTGAAAAAATTTGCGATCCCTTTGGCGATCACCATTCTGGCCCTGGGCCTGGCCGCGGCCGCCCAAGCCGGGGGCAAACAGGAGATCATGGCCGGCAACAAGGCGGCCATGGCCGGCAAGCTCAAGACCGCGGCGAAGTACTACACCCGGGCCATCAAGGCCGGGGACCTGGATGACAAGAACCTGGCCGTGGCCTATGCCAACCGGGGCAGCGCCAATGACGACCTGGGCCGGCGCCGGGCGGCCCTGGCCGATTTCGCCTCGGCCATCAAGCTGGACCCCAATTTCGCCGAGGCCTATTACAACCGCAGCTTCGCCTATGAGAAAGCGGGCCAGATCAAAAAGGCCCTGGCCGACATCAAGACGGCGCTCAAGCTCTCGCCCAAGGACAAGACCTATCTGCAGCGGGAGTACTATCTCAAGACCCGGTTGAACTGAGCCCATACCCTCAACGTGGAGATCGTTATGGCCCTCCCCCCGGCGGGGAGGGTCGTTTTTTTGTGCAGGTTTAAAAGAGAAGAGGTTGGGAAGGTGGAAGGGGATCATAGCAACCACCTTCTCGCTGCCAATCCCTGGAGCCCGGGCGGGACCTCGCTCAGGGTCAAGTTTCAAGCCCACTCCCAAGAGGGAAAGGGAAGATTGCCACGGCGCGCCGGGCGGGCTGTCTCTTTCAGGCAAGCGTCGACGCCGGCCCGCCTCGCAATGACGGCCATTTCTGTAAGAGACACCGGCTCCTCAACCAATCCACCTTACATTTTTCAAACCTCTTGGCTTCGCTCTTTCATCGGCTGTAACTTTTGCCAGCAGCGGTGCGTCTTTAGCAAATGAAGACACCCATCCGCACACACCCTGGAGGGGGAGAGGTCATGCTGCTCAGGAGCTATCGCAAAAAAATCTTCCGGCCCGAGTGCAATCCCAGTTTCGAGTCTTTGCACTGCATCGCCGACCTGGACCAGGAGGTGGGGCCGGCGCTGCCCTACCTCAACGCGGTGTTGGGTGGGCATCAATACACCGTGGACCCGCCCTCGGTGACTTTCCGGGTCCATGGCAAGTTGATCACGGTGCACAACAACCGCATCGCTCTCAACGCCCTGAAAGACGAAACCGAGGCCGACAAGATCCTGAACTGGCTCCAGGGGGAGATCAACCAGGCCTGGCGGCGGAGGGACGAGATCCAGCCCAGCACCAAAGCCGCGGTCCAGCCCCAGGTGATGCAGATTGTCAAGCTGTTGCCCAACCGGGCCGGCTGCGCTCAGTGC
>JANQFN010000017.1 GCA_028277825.1 Desulfarculaceae bacterium | reverse complement strand
CTGTTGGGCTATGACGCCCCGCTGATCGATCGGCCCCGTCTCAGCCTGGCCGAGGGCGAGGTGCTGTTGACCCGGCGCCTGCGGCTCAAGGGCAGGAAGAGTGTATTGTTCATAGAACATGACCGCTTGGAGGACCAGTTGGGCCAGTTCCTGCGTGACCTGAACCTCACACCAGATGCAGCGCGCCTTTTCACGCGCTGCCTGGATTGCAATGTGTCTGTGGAGCCATTGGAGCGTGAGCAGGCCGCGGGCCTGGTGCCGGATTACGTGCTGGATACGGCGGAGTCCTTCACACGATGCTCGGAGTGTGAAAAAATATTCTGGCCGGGGAGCCATGGCCAGAGGGCGCGTATAATTATTAGATCAATACTGGGGGCCGAATGAGCTACTACACGAATATACAATTGAAAATTCCAGACAACGCAAGAGCAAAAGACAGTGAACCTTTAATGCAGATGGACAAATTTATTAACTATTGCAAATCAAACAACGTAAATATCGATAAAAAACAACTAGAGGCATTCGAGAAAGAAAAATTAATTTTTCCTTGTTTCCGTACTATTTATCCAGTTGAGTATATGGCACAAATTAAAGAGTTCATACCAAAATCACCTCTGGACACCCCGATAATTGATAATAAATATGAAGATATCGACAATCTTGAGCGGCATCATATCGAAACATTTTGCCCAGACGAATCCAATATAGAAAGGTTATTGAAGTGCGGACATCCATTAGAATATGCATATAAATGTGGCAATCCTTATGTTTTTCTGCCAGTAGAGAATAAATTTGTCCCTTATGATAGCTATGTTGTCACATGTCGCTCTTCAAGCAGCCAGGCAATAAGTTGTGATTCTTCCAGTACATTCTATGCGCCCTGGAAGGTACATTTTGTGCAAGCATTGAATTATAATTGTGCGTTGACAAAACGCAGATTAGAGCTTTTAGATGATTTCCAAAAAATGTTTCCTTTAGTTTCAATGTATCTGTATCGTCTTCATTTAATTTGGATGTATGTGGAGCACAGAAAAGTTCCGGAAGGTGTAAGAAAAATATTAAACGGTAGGAACGACTGTCTAGCGTTTTGTGTTTATCAGCAGGCTACACCTCGTGAGTGGAAACTATTCCTTTTGAAATTAATTGAAATATGCGTTGATTATGCAAATAAAGAGAAATACTTATTGAGGGAAGAAGTGAAAAAAACCCTTGCTACAACAGTTGAAATATGCATGGCGGCAAGAAATGAAAACTTTGAATCTACTGTGGGATGGCTAGAAGAAGGATTTAGCAAGAGGTATATCGACTACAGTGATAACATATGGATATACACAGGGGAGTTGGAAAATATATTATACCCATTGCATGTTGATTTCAACAATTTGCTACTCCATTTGCTTAAACATAAAATAGATCATATTAATGGAAGGCTGTCACCGGAAGAGAAATATCCCAACCATTTAATAGATAATTTAGTCTGTGATCAATTTGCCGGTGAGCAAGGGTGCGCTCTATATTGTCTTTTAAAATTATACAGGATGTGGAACCAGAGGATACCTTGGAATACTTATGAGGTTTGGAATGCAATTAAAGATATTGCCATCTCTATAGAATATCTGGGCAAGGCCTGGCTAGGCAAGTATGGTATCGAGAGTATTGTTAGAGAACTTCACCCAAGCTACGATACCCGTTATGGAAGGTTGGTTGGCGGGTACACTGTAAAAGATCAGGATACATTTCTTAAAAAGATCGAAATACTTAAGGACTATAAAGAGAAAACATGCTCCAGACAGGGTAATCATGTCCTAGTCACTAAGTTAATTAGGCATTACTCTACCCATGGGAGTCCTATAAACTATTCCAGGTTTCAAAAGTACTATGGTTTCTTGGTAGACTCGCTGGAAGAGACTCTTTTTATGCTTTTTGCGCGTTATAAAGGATACTAACCTTTCTTTATTTACTCAGATAAAATCAGGAACAAATATACAGCGCTCATAATTAATAAGATATATTAGTCCACTTCCAACTTTTCGAATCCTACCTCCGGGTCCAGCCTTCGCTGGGCCTTTATATCCACGATTTCGTAGATCACCGCCTCGCCGATCTGCCACACTTCGATGCCCGGCCGGATACAGCCGAACCGGGTCTGGCCGTCGCGGCCCAGGGTCGCGTGCATGTGCAGATGGGGCGTTCCATCCTCAGCCGGGAAGATGGTGCCCACTGCCGAGGCGTCATGCTCCTCGTTGAAGGAATGCTTGCGCGGCTCCACCGGCCGGGCCTGCCCATCGACCGGGCCGGCTACCACGGTGCCCGAGCCGATGCCGCCCAGGAATGTGCAAAAGGCGTGGGTCACGTTGTTGTCGGCAGCGAACTGTTCGATGCAATCGGGCAGACGGTCGCCGTCTTCCAGGCGCAGCACGAACACGCGGCCGGTTTTGCCCTGGGCGACTTTCATGGTGATTGACTCCTACAGGGGCCGGGCGCAATCGCTGTCATCACCACAAAGCTTTTCTAGGCCGTGCTCCAGGGAGGGAAGCACCGTCTCCAGATTCTCCAAAGCTGCCTTGGGCGAGCCGGGCAGGTTGATGATCAGGGTGGCGCCTCTGAGGCCGCAGATGCCCCGGGAGAGCATGGCCCGGGGCGTAATTTTTAGCCCCTCGGCGCGCATGGCCTCGGCCAGGCCGGGCACCGGGCGCTGGATCACCGAAGCGGTGGCCTCGGGCGTGATGTCCCGGGGTGAGAAGCCGGTGCCGCCGCTGGTGATCACCAGGGGCAGCTTGAGTTCGTCCGCATAATGCTTGAGCATCGCCGCGATCTGGTCGGGCTCGTCAGGCACCGTGTCCTGCTGGGTGACCGTGAAGCCGTACTCGGCCAGCATCTCAACCAGCAAAGGGCCGGCGGTGTCCTCCCGCCGGCCCTGGCTGGCCTTGTCGCTGATGGTCAAAATGGCGGCGAAAAAGCTAATTGCCTTCCTCCTTGGCCTGCTCGTAGGCCTCCACGATCTTGGCCTTGATGTCGCCGGGCACCTCTTCGTAGTGATCCAGGGACATGGTGAAGGCCCCGCGGCCACCGGTCATGGAGGTCAGCTCGGGCTGGTAGGTGAGCACCTCGGCCATGGGCACCAGGGCCTTGACCACTTGGAAGTTGCCCTTGGCGTCCATGCCCAACACTCGGCCGCGGCGGGAGCTGATGTCGCCCATGACGTCGCCCATGGCGTCCTCGGGTACGGTCACGGTCAACTCCATGATCGGCTCCAAAAGGGTGGGCTTGCAATCCACCGCGCCTTTCTTGAAGCCGATGGAACCGGCCACCTTGAAGGCCATCTCCGAAGAGTCCACTTGGTGGAAAGAACCGTCCACCAGTTCCACCTGCACGTCCACCAGGGGATAGCCGGCCAACACGCCGCGCTCCATGGCCTCGTTGATGCCCTTTTCCACCGCCGGAATGTACTGGCGGGGAATGGCGCCGCCCACGATCTTGTTGACGAAGACAAAGCCCTCGCCAGCCGGGGCCGGGCTGATCTCCAGCCAGGTGTCGCCGAACTGGCCGCGGCCGCCGGTCTGCTTCTTGTAGCGGCCCTGCACCCGGGTGGAGCCCTTGATGGTCTCGCGGTAGGGCACCTTGGGCGTGTTGAGGTTCACCTCTACCGAGAACTTGCGCTTGAGCCTCTCCAGGGTGGTCTCGATGTGCACCGCGCCCATGCCGCCCAACAGGGCCTCACCGGTCTGGGGGTCACGGTCCAGGTGCAAGGTGGGGTCCTCTTCCATGAGTTTGTTGATGCCGGCGAACATCTTTTCCTCGTCGCCCTTTTCCTTGGCCTCGATGGCATAGGAAATCACCGGCGGCAGGGGCTCGATGGGCTTATACTGCACGGCCTGGCCCACCGCGGTGAGGGTGTCGCCGGTGTTGGTATCCTTGAGCTTGGGGATGGCCACGATGTCGCCGGGAAAGGCCGCCTCCACGCTGCTCTGGTCCTTGCCGGTCTGCCAGTAGAGCTGGCCGAAGCGCTCCTTGGAGTCCTTGTTCACGTTGAGAAGCTGCATGTCGCTGGTGAGCTTGCCGGAAAACACGCGAATCATGGAGAGCCGGCCGGCAAAGGGATCGGCCACGGTCTTAAACACCAGGGCTGAAAAGGGGGCCTCGGCAGTGGGCTCGCGGGTGTCTTCGCCGGCCTTCACCTCTCCGGCCTCGGCCGGGGAGGGCAGCAGGCGATTGATCAGGTCCATCACCGGCTGCACGCCCATGTTTTTGAGCGCCGCGCAGGCGGCCACCGGCGCGAACACCCGGTCCAACACGCCCTTGGCCAGACCTTTGGCCAGGTCGTCGGCGCTGAGCTCGTCGCCTTCCAGATAGCGCTCCATCAGCTCGTCGTCCGCCTCGGCGATGTCTTCGATCAGGGTCTCGCGGGCCTCTTCCACAGCATCGGCCAGATCGTCGGGCACCGGCCCGCTGTTCATCTTGCCCGAACCGTCGGCCTCAAAGGTGTAGGCCTTGTTGGCCAACAGGTCCACCACCCCGGAAAAATCCTCGGCCTGGCCGATGGGGATCTGCAGCTTGACCGGCTTGATGTCCAGCATGTCCTGGATCATGCCCACTGCTGAATCGAAATCAGCCCGTTCGCGGTCCATCTTGTTGACCACGATCAGGGCGGGCAAATCGTTTTCCTTGACAAACTGCCAGACCTTTTCGCCTTGCACCTTAACTCCGTCGATGGCGTCGATCACCATCACCGCGCCGTCCACCGCCCTCAACGCCGCCGCGGCGTCGGACAGGAAGTTGTCATCCCCCGGCGCATCCACCAGGTGCACGTTGAACTTGTTGTAGGTGTAGTGTCCGAAGCTGGCGCTGATGCTGCCCGCGCGCTTGATCTCCTCGGGCTCGAAATCCAGGACAGCGGTGCCCTCGTCCACCTTGCCCAAACGGTTGGTGGTCTTGGCGTCGAATAACATGGCCTCGGCCAGGGAGGTCTTACCAGCGCCGCCGTGGCCCACCAGGGCTACGGTGCGGGTTTGGCTGATTGTGTCGCTCATGGCGGCTCCTAAAAGGGAGGTGACAAATTACGGTTTTAACGGAGTTAACGGCCAAAAATAACCAAGGCTTGGGGCCAAGTCAAGGGGAAGGGCCGGGGAAGCGATATTTTTTAACAGTCAGGGGTGGGCAGGTGGGAGGTTTGGCAAAGTCAGAAAAAGATAAGAGGTTGGGAATAGGGAAGAATTCGCTTGAAAGTACACAGCGGGACTATGGGCGTGGGCTGGGGATGAACAACCCCGCCGCAAGCAGCGGGGTATCAAGAGGAAGATTTCAGCTTTATAGCGCGGCAAGCCGCGGGGAATGAACCCCCGTATGGGGGTTCAATTGACGGGGCTTGCCAAACGGCAACCGCCTCCTTTTGACAGGTGCCGACCGTTATGCTGGCAACTGTCTGCCTGGCCCGTCGCGCCGGAAACGATCTTCATTTCAATAGGAGGGCTTATCCAGCGGCTTGGCCCAGACACACTTTGCCGATAGTCGGCTTCTTACCTTCCCAATCTTTTGCTCTTTTTCTTTTGAAGATCGCTGGTGATCAGCCGGAAGCCATGAAGGCGTTCTTCAGGCCGATGAAAACGAACTGGATGCCCATGGCGGTCAAAAACAGGCCCATCACCTTGGTGAGTACCACCATGCCGTCGTCGCCCAAGAGCTTGGCCACCCAGGGCGCGCCGAACAGTATCAACCCCACCACGATGGTGAGAGCCAAGACCGCCGCGCCCACCACCATGAACTGCTCGGGCGAGGCCAGGTCGCCGTGGGAATGCAGCACCACGGTGCTGATCAGGCCCGGGCCGGCCATGATGGGTATGGCCAGGGGCACCACCCCCACTGAGGTGGAGCGCTTCTCGGAATTGTCGCGCACCCCGCGTCCCGGGTCCTCGGGGGTGAACAGGAGCATGCGCAGGCCGATCAGGGCGATGATCAGACCGCCGGCGGTGCGGAAAGCGGGCAGGCTGATGCCAAAGGCCTTGAGCACCCACTCGCCCAGGGTCATGGAGATCACGCAGATGACCAGCACCGAGAAGGTGGTGACCAGGCCGATGCGCCTGACTTCCTTGGTGGGGCGGCCGGCGGTGAGGCCGATGAAGATGGGCAGATTGCCGATAGGGTTGGTCATGGCGAAAAAGGACATGAAAATCAGGGGAAAAGAATCCATGTCTGGCCCTCCCGGCTTTGGGTTTCACTATAGCACGGGGACGCGCGCGGGGTCATAGGGCCGCTCGTGCATGCAAGTGAAAAGTGCTTGAAATTATTTTGGCTTGATTCACGGCCCCCGCAAGTTATGATATTCTTTTTCCGGTTGCAGGCCGCCGGGTTAGGCAGTGCCGCCGCCCCGGGGCCAGCAGCGGAAACTGAGAGCTATGAGCGACCTTTTGGCCGCCTTTGCGGACTATCTGGCCCAGGGCGCGGGATCAGCGTCCTTAACCAGGCAGGCCTATTTGCGCGACGTGCGCCAGTTCCAGGACTTTTTGGCGCAGGAGGGCAAGCTGCCCCTGTGGTCCCGGGTGGGCGATGCCGAGGTCCTGGCCTGGCTGGCGAAGGGGCTCAAGACCAAGAAGCGCGCCACCATGGCCCGCAAGCTCATGAGCCTGCGGAAGTTTTTCGACTTTCTGCAGGAGCGGGGCGAGATAGCGGCCAATCCGGCGCGCTTGGTAAGGCCGCCCAAGCAAGGGCAACACCTGCCCGCCCGCCTGAGCGTGGACGAGGCCTTTCACCTGATTCAAGGGCCAGCCCGCCAGGGCGAAGGCGAGAGGCAGGGTAAGCAGCCCAGCCCCAGGCAAAAGGCCGCCACGCTCCGGGACCTGGCCATGTTGGAGCTTCTATACTCCAGCGGGCTGCGAGTCTCCGAATTGACCGGCCTGGATCTGGAGCACTTGCGTTTGGACCTGGGCCTGGTGCGGGTGGTGGAAGGCAAGGGCGGCCGCGAGCGCTGGGTGCCTGTAGGCGAGAGCGCGGCCCAGGCCCTGAAGGATTATCAAGAGGCGCGACCGGCGCTCTTGAAAAAAGCAGCGGCGCAAGACGCCCTGTTTATTAACGGACGCGGCGGCCGCTTGAGCCAGCGCAGCGTGCAGCGCCTGGTGGCCCGCTTGGGTGCGGAGCTGGACACAGGCCGGGCCCTTAGCCCCCATGCCCTGCGCCACGCCATGGCCACCCACCTCTTGGAGGGCGGCGCGGACCTCAGGTCGGTACAGGAGATGCTGGGGCACAAGAGCCTGAGCACCACGCAGAAATACACCCAACTCACGGTGGACCACCTGCTCAAGGTGTATGACCAGGCCCACCCCCGGGCCAAAGAGGGGGAGGGCCAGGAGGATTCATAGATGAGCGCTGATAAGACCAGAAGCACCACGGTATTGGCCATCCGCCACCAGGGCGGGGTGGTCATGGCGGCTGACGGGCAGGTGACCATGGGCCAGACCGTGGTCAAGGCCGGAGCCAACAAGCTGCGCCGTCTGTACAACGGTCAGGTGCTGGCCGGTTTCGCCGGCTCCACGGCTGACGCCTTCACCCTGTTCGAGCGTTTGGAAGGCAAGCTGGAGGCGTTTGCCGGCAACCTGACCCGGGCCGCGGTGGAGCTGGCCAAGGACTGGCGCACCGACAAGGTGCTGCGCAAGTTGGAGGCGTTGCTGTTGGCCGCGGACAAGGATCATCTCTTGATCATCTCCGGCGCGGGCGACGTAATCGATCCGGAAGAGGGCGTGGCTGCCATCGGCTCGGGCGGGCCATTCGCCTTGGCCGCGGCGCGGGCCTTGGTTCGGAACAGTGAGCTCAAGCCAGAGGAGATCGCGCAGAAGGCCATGGATATAGCGGCTGATATTTGCGTGTATACCAATCATGAGGTGAGGTTGGAGAGTTTGTAGCTGAACCTAAATGAAGGGAGTGGGGGTTCTGTGAGGCAGATCAGCAACGAAGAATTTGTCGCGATTTTGGACGGCCATCGGCAATGGTTAGCTACTTATGGGGTCGAGGGAGATAAGGCCGACCTTCGAGGTGTTGATTTGCGTAATTTCGATCTTGAAGATGTCGATCTACGCGATGGCGATTTAAGTGAAGCAAATTTGCGATCGGCTAATATGCAGTGGGCGATACTTAGGAACGCCAAGTTGTGTTACGTAGATTTACGTGAAGCTGACTTGCACGGTGCTGACCTTCGTAACGCTGACTTGCGCAACGCTAATTTGCGCTACGCAAAGCTAAATGAAGCAAACTTGACCAAAACTGACCTTCGTGAGGCCGACCTGTACGGTGCCGATTTAACAGCAGCCGACCTAAAAGAGGCCGATCTGAGAGATGTATTATTAGTTGGAACCAATTTTATAAGTTCAAGGATTTACGATACCAAGGTCACAGGATTCGATGATTTGAAAAAGGCAAACAATTTAGGCAGCACTCAAGGCTTTATTATTGACGAAGAAGACGAAGAGAACTTCAAAGAAGAGAGCAGAGAAAGGGACAGAAGGACTGAGGAAACTCTAGATGTTGATGAGAAAGGATTAATCACCTTTTACCTGCCGGATTCTTATGGTCCAGCCCAAGTAGGTCGTGTGTTGGTCTTCCTTAGTCTGTTGTATGAGGGAGTTCGTATAGCTCTCTTTTCCAAACCCGAAGAGAAGAACGTGTTATTTGACAAGGCCATGAGGCCGGAACATTACGGTGCGCTTAGCGATAAATATTCTTTGAAAATAAATGCAATTGAACAAGGGTCAGTTAAAGGAGTCTTGCAGGCAGTTAAAGGGGTATTAGAAATCATCCTAACGATAAAAAGCGAGTGGCAGTCAGGGTCACTTTTTGAAGAAGAGGTGAAACAAGAAAAGATAAAAACAGCCGAAAACGAAGCTTCGTACTTTGAGAGCAGGGAGAACACACTAATTAAGCAAGCGGAAAAGCTAACGGACTTAGCTACAAGGCAGGAATTACCTGAAGACGTAACAGAAAAAATTCAAAATCTGTTAAGAATGAAAATAGGACAAATTGAAAACTTTGAGGAGAGCATTGGTATTGCTATACATGTACAAAAGTATGCTTCGACCAAACTTATGAAAATGAGAGACGAGCTAGGTGGAGAATTCAAAGCTCTAGATCAAAACCTTCTACCCGACAGCAACCCTAACGACAACCAGTAGGACTCTTTAAAACATGGCCACCCTGACCCCTAGAGATATAGTCGCGGAACTGGACAAATACGTCATCAGCCAGGACGACGCCAAGCGCTGCGTGGCTATCGCGCTCCGTAACCGCTGGCGGCGGCGGCAGGTGCCCGAGCATTTGCGCGATGAGATCGCGCCCAAGAACATCATCATGATCGGCCCCACCGGCGTGGGCAAAACCGAGATCGCCCGCCGCCTGGCCCATCTGGCCGAGGCGCCTTTCATGAAGGTGGAGGCCTCCAAATTCACCGAGGTGGGCTACGTGGGCCGCGACGTGGAGTCCATGATCCGGGACCTGGCCGAGTTGTCCATCAACATGGTCAAGGAGGCGGAGCACGAGATCGTGGCGGCCAAGGCCCGGGAGATCGCCGAGGAGCGCCTGCTGGATATACTCCTGCCCCCCCGCCGGCCGGGCGATGAAAGCGAAGAAGAAGACGGCGGCCGTCTGGAGGTGGTGCGGGCTGACGAGGAGATCAACCCCACCCGCTCCAAGCTGCGGAGGCTTTTGCGCGAGGGCAAGCTGGACGAACGCTACGTGGATTTGGAGGTGACCGCCAGCGGAGGACCAATGGTGGAGATCTTCTCAGCCTCAGGCATGGAGGAGATGGAGATCAACCTCAAGGAGATGATGGGGGGCATGTTCCCCAAGCAGTCCAAACGGCGAAAAGTGAAAGTGCCCGAGGCCCTGGAGATACTGTCCGGAGAGGAGGCCGGCCGTTTGATCGACATGGACAAGGTGGTGGGCGAGGCCCTGACCAAGGTGGAACAGGAAGGCATCATCTTTTTGGATGAGATCGACAAGATCACCGGCCGGGAGGGCACCAGCCATGGCCCGGACGTGAGCCGGGAGGGGGTGCAGCGCGATTTGTTGCCCCTGGTGGAGGGCTGCACGGTGACCACCAAGTACGGCATGATCAAGACCGATCACATCCTGTTCATTGCCGCCGGCGCCTTCCATATGTCCAAGCCATCGGACCTGGTGCCCGAGATGCAGGGCCGCTTCCCCATCCGGGTGGAGCTTAGGGCGCTGACCGCGGATGATTTTGTGCGCATCCTCACCGAGCCGCGCAACGCCCTGATTTCGCAGTACCGCGAGTTAATGCTCACCGAGGGGCTGGAGCTGAAATTCACGGAGGAGGCCATCCGCGCCCTGGCTGAGATTGCTTCGGAGGTGAATCTGTCCACCGAGAACATCGGCGCCCGGCGCTTGCACACGGTGATGGAGCGCCTGTTGGAAGAGGTGTCCTTCGAGGCGCCGGACATGGCCGGCGTGGAGCTGAACATTGACGCGGACTACGTGCGCCAGCGTCTGGACGAGATCAGCTCGGATAGAGATTTGAGCAGGTACATACTTTAGGGAAAGCAGGAGGGGGGAATGGCTAGAGTATTGTTTGCAAGAATTGGGTGGATGGAGTACTACGCAGGCCCACAAGAGGGAGATCAAGCGCCCATAGGCGGTGGGGCCTACAACGAGGACAATCTTGGGCATGAAGCTTTTAATTTCGACCATAAGCATGCGACTATGCGTGCTTACTTCGAACCACCTTCGTCACTTAATCTGAGGAAAATAGATCCTAACGCTCAGCCAAACGATGCTTACATTGATAATTCGATTATTTTTTTTTTCGCTAAGCGGCCTGAGGGAGGCCAGGTAGTTGTTGGCTGGTATAACCAAGCAAGGTTATTCAAAGATGAACAAGAAAATGACTATGCTGGTAGGCAAAATTACGGATTTTACTGTGAAGCAGAAAAACATAACGTTTTTCTATTACCTGCATCAAAAAGAAACCTTTTGGTGCCCGGTGGGACCAAAGGTGCTCCTGGCAGGTCCAATATTTTTTATTTGTATGATGAATATGGCAATCATCGCCTAGCACAGTGGATTAGTGATATTTTAACTTTTATTAATGGTTATCAAGGTAATAGTATTACTGAGTTTCGGTCTCAGGAAATTACAGAAACTCTCGCAGCAGACATAGAGCCAGAGGTTAGGAAAGGCAGTGGGCAAGGTTTTCTCAATAATCAAGAGGTGAAGAAAAAAGTAGAGTTACACGCGATGAAAAAAGCTGCCGAATATTTTGCGTCTTTAGGATACGAGATTGAAGATGTTTCCAGCCAGAAGCCATACGATCTGCGCTGCACCAGAAATAACAATGAAGAGTTGAGGGTTGAAGTTAAGGGAACGCAAACAGAGGGTAAAAGGATTTTCCTGACCAAAAACGAAGTTGCTCATGCGAGAGACGACGAGACTAATGTAGCTTTGTTCATATTGCATTCAATATCTGTTTTTGATCGAAACGGTAAGCCAGTTGCTACACGCGGGATTCAAGAAGTACAAAATCCTTGGAGTATTGATGAGGATTCCTTGGTGGCCATGTCTTACACATACGATCTTGCTTGATCTATACGTTTAATAACGAGTCATTGTGAGCCGAACCATGAGTAGTTCTAAAGACCCAGCCAGTACCGCCCAGACCCTGATGGAGGCGCTGCCCTATATCCGGCGCTTTGCCGGCCAGACCGTGGTGGTCAAATACGGCGGCCACGCCATGGTGGACCAGGCCCTAAAGGAGAGCTTTGCCCTGAACCTGATCCTGCTCCGGGCGGTGGGCATCTATCCTGTAGTGGTGCACGGCGGCGGGCCCCAGATCGGTGATCTCTTAAAGCGTCTGGATATTGCCTGTGAGTTCGTGGAGGGCATGCGGGTGACCAGTCCGGAGGTGATGGACGTGGTGCAAATGGTCCTGGTGGGCCAGGTGAACACCTCCATCGTGGGCCTGATCAACCAGCACGGCGGACGCGCGGTGGGCCTCAATGGGCACGACGGCGGCCTGATTCAGGCCAGCCAGATGCAGATGACCCGGCAGGTTGAAAATCAGCCGCCGGAGATCATCGACATCGGCCTGGTGGGCGAGGTGGAGCAGGTGGACGCACAGGTGCTCCACGCCCTGGAGCACGGCAACTTCATACCGGTGATCGCGCCAGTGGGCGTGGGCGAAGACGGCACCTCGTTGAACATCAACGCGGACCTGGTGGCCGGGGCGGTGGCCAGCCGGCTGCGGGCAGCGAAATTGATCCTGCTGACCGACACCCCTGGCGTGTTGGACGCAGACGGTGAACTGTTGACCGATCTCACCGCCGCCCGGGTGGGCGAGCTGATGGAAGCGGGCGTTATTGCCGGCGGCATGATCCCCAAGGTCTCCTGCTGTTTGGAGGCCCTGGAGGCCGGGGTGGAGCGGGCCCATATAATCGACGGACGGGTGCCCAACGCGCTCCTCTTGGAGGTCTTTACCGACCAGGGCGTGGGAACCATCTTTAAGGACAAGTAGTAAAAGCATGAGTGAGAGCAGCGCACAACTGATCGACCAGTACGTGATGAAGACCTATGCCCGGGCACCGCTGACCTTCGCACGCGGGGAGGGGTGCAAGCTGTGGGACAGCGAGGGTAGGGAGTATCTCGACTTCCTGGCCGGCATCGCGGTGTGCAATTTGGGACACGCCAACCCCGAGGTGGCCCAGGCGGTGTGCAACCAGGCGCTCAAGTTGGTGCACGTGAGCAATTTGTACTACACCGAGCCCCAGGCCTCGGTGGCCCGGCTGTTGGTGGAGAACTCGTTCGCCGACCGGGTGTTCTTTTGCAACTCCGGGGCCGAGGCCAACGAGGGTGCGCTCAAACTGGCCCGCCTGTGGGGCAAGGAGAAAAAGAACGACGCTCACACCGTGATCGCCATGGAGTACTCCTTCCACGGCCGCACCCTGGGCACCCTGTCCGCCACCGGTCAGGAAAAGATCCAGACCGGCTACGATCCCCTGATGCCCCGCTTTGTGCACGTGCCCTACGGCGACCTGGAGGCTGCCCAGGCGGCCATGGGCGAGGGCGTTTGCGCAATCCTGGCCGAGCCGGTCTTGGGCGAGGGCGGGGTGATCGTGCCGCCGGAGGGGTATCTGGCCGGGCTCAAGGACCTGTGCGAGGCGAACAATGCCCTGTTGATCTTCGACGAGGTGCAGACCGGCCTGGGCCGCACGGGCAAGCTGTTCGCCCACGAGCACTGGGGCGTGCCCCCGCACGTGATGACCCTGGCCAAGGCCCTGGCCAACGGCCTGCCCGCCGGTGCGGTCTTGGCGGTGGAAGAGGCGGCCGAGCTGTTCGGGCCGGGCACACACGCCACCACCTTTGGCGCCGGACCGGTGGTCATGGAGGCGGCCCGGGTGGTGCTGACCACCCTGACCCAGGGCGGCCTGGTTGATCACGCCGCAGCCGAGGGTCTGTACTTTGAAAACAAGCTGCAACTCCTGGTGGAAAAATACGGCGATCTTTTAGAGGGCGTGCGCGGCCTGGGTTTGCTCTTGGGCCTGGTGTGCAAGGGCAAGGCGGGGACGGCCCTGGTCAAGCTGCGTGAAAGGGGCTTTATCGTGGGTCTGGCCCAGGAGAATGTGTTGCGCTTCGCTCCGCCTTTGGTGGTGAGCCGCGAGCAAATCGACGCCCTGTGTGAGGCCCTGGACCAAGTGCTAGCCGAGGGATTTGAAGAATAAGAGGTGGTGAAAAAGGGAAATCCGGGAATGGTTGCAATTGTCCCCAGCGGTTTAGCGTGTGGGTAGGTGATTGCAAGCTGACGTCCGAATATCGGGCCTGTCTCCTGACTCAGCATGCCTTTCCCAAAACCGACGCCTGATGAACAAGAGGCATAAGGGGTTGCCTTCCAGGCTAGTTTTTGTTAATAAACTCCCTTTTTCCTATTTCTAACCTGAACACGGCTGATTTAGCATGCAGCTTCAAACTAAACATTTGTTGACTATTCGCGATCTGGAGCCCGGCGAAGTGCTGGGCCTGGTGGAGCGGGCCGCTGAGCTCAAGGCTGCGCTCATGGGCCCGGGCCACGGCCAGCCCCTGGTAAATAAGAGCGTGGCCATGTTGTTCGACAAGCCCTCCACCCGCACCCGGGTCTCTTTTGAGGTGGGCATCAGCCAGTTGGGCGGCAACATCCTGTTCATGACCTCCCGCGACAGCCAGTTGGGTCGCGACGAGCCCCTCAAGGACACCGCCCGGGTCATGGACCGTTACGTGGACGGCCTGGTGGTGCGCACCTTTGGCCAAGAGGTGGTGGAGCAGCTGGCCCAGTGGGGCGACATACCGGTGATCAACGCGCTCACCGATAAGTACCATCCTTGCCAGGTGCTCAGTGATCTGCTGACCGTGCAGGAGCACCTGGGTCAAGTAGAGGGGCTCACCTACGCCTGGCTGGGCGACGGCAACAACATGGCCCATTCCTGGCTGGAGGCGGCCGCGGCCCTGGGCCTGGACCTGCGTCTGGCCTGCCCGCCGGGCTTCACCCCGGATGAGGACATCCTGGCCTATGCCCAGGAACAGGGCGCCTCGGTGCTGTTGACCAGCGACCCCAAGGAGGCGGTGGCCGGCGCCCAGGTGGTGAACACCGATGTCTGGGCCTCCATGGGCCAGGAAGACGACGCCAGCAGGCGCTTGGAGCTATTTAGGGGATTTACCGTGGATAACAGTTTGTTATCCCTGGCCTCCCAGGACGCAATCGTGCTACATTGTTTACCCGCGCACCGCGGCGAGGAGATCACAGAGGAGGTGATCGAGGGGCCGCGTTCAGTGGTGTGGGATCAGGCGGAGAACCGCCTGCACATGCAAAAGGCGATCTTGGAGGCCTTGTTGAGTGATTAAGCTGAGTTAGGACATCATGAGCGATATCAAAAAGGTGGTTCTGGCCTATTCCGGCGGCCTGGACACCTCCATCATACTCAAGTGGCTGATCGACGTTTATGACTGCGAGGTGGTGGCCTATGCCGCTGACCTGGGCCAGGGCGAGGAACTGGACCCTATCGAGCAAAAGGGCCTGGACACCGGCGCCAGCCAGGTGATCATCGACGACCTCAAAGAAGAGTTCGTGGAGAACTACGTGTTCCCCGCCTTCCGCGCCGGGGCCATTTATGAGAGCCAATACCTCTTGGGCACCAGCCTGGCCCGGCCCATCATCGCCCTGGGTCAGGTGCGCGCCGCCCGGGCCACGGGCGCGGACGCCGTAAGCCACGGCGCCACCGGCAAGGGCAATGACCAAGTGCGCTTTGAGTTGGGCTACCAGGCCCTGGCCCCGGAACTGAAGATAATCGCCCCTTGGCGGGAGTGGGATTTGAACTCGCGCGAGGCCCTGGTGGCCTACGCCAAAAAGCACGGCATCCCCATTCCGGTGACCAAGGAAAAGCCCTATTCCAGCGACCGCAATTTGCTGCACATCTCCTTTGAGGGCGGCATCCTGGAAGACCCCTGGGCCGCGCCGCCCCAAGACATGTTCGTGCTCTCGGTTTCGCCCGCCGACGCTCCGGACCAGGCCCAGGAGATCACCCTGGAGTTCGACAAGGGCGACGCGGTGGCCATTGACCATGAAAAGCTCTCGCCAGCCGCCCTTTTGGCCCGGCTCAACGAGCTGGGCGGCAAGCACGGCATCGGCCGGGTGGATTTGGTGGAGAACCGCTACGTGGGCATGAAGAGCCGCGGGGTGTACGAGACCCCTGGAGGCACCATCCTGCGTCAGGCACATCTGGCCATAGAGAGCCTGTGCCTGGACCGCGAGGTCCTGCGCATCCGCGACAATCTGTTGCCCCACTACAGCGAACTGATCTACTACGGCTACTGGTTCTCGCCGGAGATGGAGCTTTTGCAGTCCATGATGGACAAGGCCCAGGAGCCGGTGTGCGGCCAGGTGCGCTTGTCTTTGTACAAGGGCAATGTCACCGTCTTGGGCCGGCAGTCGCCCAACAGTCTGTATCGGCCGGACATCGCCACCTTTGAGGCGGACACGGTGTATGATCAGGCTGATGCCACCGGCTTTATCCGACTCAATGGCCTCCGGCTGCGCATCAGGCACGCCCTGGAACAGGCCAAGAAAGTTAATGTCAATTATTAAAGAAATGAGATAGTTGCCCGAGAAAGCAAAAAATAAACTCTGGGGCGGCCGCTTTAGCGAGGACACCCACCAGCTCATGGAGCGCATCAATGCCTCCATCAGCGTGGACCAGCGTTTATATTTGCAGGACATCCGGGGCTCCCAGGCCCACGCGGCCATGCTGGCCAAACAGGGCATCATCTCATCAAGCGACGCCGAGGCCATAATCAGCGGCCTGGACCAAGTCAAGGCTGAGATCCAGGCTGGCGACATGGTGTACAGCGACTCCCTGGAGGACATCCACACCCACGTGGAGGCGCGGTTGGCCGAGTTGATCGGCGAACCAGCCGGAAGGCTGCACACCGGCCGCTCGCGCAACGATCAGGTGGCCACGGACCTGCGCCTGTGGATCCTGGACTTTGGCCGCGAACTGGACACCGCGCTCAGAAACTATCAGCGGACCCTGGTGGAGTTGGCCGAGAGCCATGTCTCGGTGATCATGCCCGGCTACACTCATTTGCAGCGGGCCCAACCGGTGCTTTTGGCCCACCATCTGTTGGCTTATGTGGAGATGGCCTGGCGCGACCGGGCCCGTTTGGCCGACTGTCTGGGCCGCACCGCGGTGCTGCCCCTGGGTGCGGCCGCCCTGGCCGGCACCACCTATGACCTGGACCCATCCGCGGTGGCCGCTGAACTGGGTTTTGACGCGGTGTTCGCCAATTCCCTGGACGCGGTGAGCGACAGAGACTTTGCCGTGGAACTGGTTTTTGTGATAAGCCTGATCCAGGTTCATCTGAGCCGCCTGGCCGAGGAGCTGGTGCTGTGGTCTTCGCAGGAGTTCGGCTTCATCGCCATGTCCGAGGCCTTTGCCACCGGCAGCTCCATCATGCCGCAGAAAAAGAACCCCGACGCGGCGGAGCTGGTCAGGGGCAAGAGCGGCCGGGTCATGGGCGATCTGGTGGCCCTATTGACCGTGCTCAAGGGACTGCCCTTGGCCTACAACAAGGACCTGCAGGAGGACAAGGAGCCGGTGTTCGACGCTTGTGACACCGTGCTGGATAGCCTCAGGGTTATGGCCCCCATGCTGGCCGGATTGACGGTCAATGACAAGCGCATGGGCCTGGCGGTAGAGGATGGTTTTTTAAACGCCACTGAGTTGGCCGACTATCTGGCGGAGGGCGGTTTACCCTTCCGGGTGGCCCACGAGGTGGCGGGCATGGCGGTGCGCCTGGCCGAGGAGCGGGTGTGCGGCCTAGAGGATTTGGAAATTTCGGATTATATGGCCTTGTGCCAGGGACTGGATGTGGAGGTGGGGCCCGAGCTGATGGAGGCTCTGGCGCCGCTGCACGCGGTATCGCGCCGCACCAGCCCGGGCGGCACGGCCGGGCAAAACGTGGAAACAGCCCTCAGGGAGGCGAGGAAACGGTTATGGCCAGAAGCTTGACAATATTCAGGGGCCTGTTGATGGTTATCACGGTGGTGGCTCTGGCCGCCGGTTGCGGGGTCAAGGCCCCGCCGGTTCCCTCCAGCCAGTTGGCCCCTCCCGGGGTCAGCAACCTCAGGGCCGTGCCCCAGACGGACGGCATGCTGGTGAGCTTCGACGTGCCCAGCGCGCCCACCCCGTCTCGCGCGGTGGATGAGATATATCTGTTCTACGGCTATCTGCCCCTGACCGGCGATCCCGCCTGTCCGCCGTGCCCGCCCAAGCTCAAGAAGTACCACAAGTTCGACATGGTCAAAAAGGGCGAGAAAGAGGCTGACAAAATGAAGGGCGGCCGCTTCCAGTATTTGGACAAGAACGCGCCGCCCAACAAGGAGGCCGTCTACCAGGTGATGCTGGTGGACGCCTCGGGCCGCAAGGGCCCGCGTTCTTCCTTTTTGCGCATGCCCCGCCTGATGGGGGCCGCCGCGCCCCAGGGCCTGAAGGCCAAGGCCGGCGACAGCGTAGTGAGCCTGGTCTGGGAAGAGGTGACCACCCTTACCAACGGGCAGAAGGCCACCGACATTTCGGGCTACATCGTGTTCCGCAAAGGGCCTGACGGCGAGAAGCAGCTCAACGCGCGGCCCCTGACCAAGCCCAGGTTCGTGGACCGTACCGTGGCCAACGGCAAGACCTACACCTACCGGGTGCACGCGGCCCGCAAGTTCCGCGAGCGCAACCTGGGTGGCGAGGGCAGCGCCTATATCAGCGCCAAGCCAACTGACATGAAGGCCCCCGCGGCGCCCATGAACCTGGCCGGGGCCAGCCTCAAAGACGGCATCGTTTTGCGCTTCACCCCCAGCCCGGACGCCGATGTGGCCGGCTACAATATCTTCCGCAAGACCAAGGGCGGCAAGTGGCAGAAGGTGAACACGGCGGTGGTGATTGAAAACACCTTCATTGACAAGGGCGTGAAGAACGAGGTGCAGTACTACTACAAGGTGCAGGCGCTGGACGCGGCCGGCAACGCCAGCGGCTTTTCCGAGGTGATGGACATCGTTCATCTGCCCTAGAGCATGATTTTTTGACAGAGGAGCTTGACAAAAGTCCGCTCTTGGGAGAATCTAATTTGGCGCTGGGTGCCGCGGCCATGCTGCGCCGCGGCGCCGAGTGTGTTACTATCAGCCAGGATAACCTTCCCGATTTGAGCGAGACCTGTCATGGGCTGGACCAGGATCAACATAAAGAGCGCCGCCAAGGGAAAACCCGCGGCCGCGTTGTGGTCCCGGACGGCAGCCAAAGGGTGCTTGCTCCCCTGCTAGATTCCGGACCCGCACCGGCCATACATTTTTGATTACAATCAGCCGAGGCTGTTTTAAACCGTAACCCGTGTATCACGCGTTGTTTGGGGATCATGCATCATTTCGCCTATCACAATTCGAAGCTGTACGCCGAGGACGTGGACCTGAGCCAACTGGCCCAGCAGGTGGGTACCCCGGCTTACGTCTACTCCCAGGCCACCCTGACCCGGCATTTCAAGGTCTTCAGCCAGGCGTTTCAAGGCCTGGACGCCCTGGTCTGTTTCGCGGTCAAGGCCAACAGCAACCGGGCGGTTATGGCTCTGATGGCCTCTTTGGGCGGCGGTGCGGACATCGTCAGCGGCGGCGAGTTGACCCGGGCCCTGGCCGCCGGGGTGCCCGCGGAGCGCATCGTGTATTCCGGCGTAGGCAAGTCCCTGGCCGAGATGCAGGCCGCGCTTGAGGCCGGCATCCTGATGTTCAACATCGAGAGCGTGCAGGAAATGGCGGTGCTAAACCAGGTGGCCGCTGACCTGGGCCTCAAGGCGCCGGTGAGCCTCCGGGTCAACCCGGACGTGGACGCCCAGACCCACCCCAAGATCACCACCGGCCTGGCCACGAACAAGTTCGGCCTGGACGTGGACCTGGCCTTTGCGCAGTACCAGGAGGCCGCCAAGCTGGACCACCTGGAACTCAAGGGCGTGTCCTGCCATATAGGCTCCCAGCTCACCCAGGTGGCGCCGTTCGCCGACGCCCTGGACCGGCTGGGGCTCTTGGTGGCCAAGCTCAGGGAGGCGGGCATCGACCTTAGCCTGTTGGACCTGGGCGGCGGTCTGGGCATCACCTACCGCGACGAGGAACCGCCCAGCCCGGAGGAGTACGCCGTCGCACTCAAGGACCAGGTGGCGGCGATGAATATGCGCCTGGTCTTGGAGCCGGGCAGGGTGCTGGTGGGCAACGCGGGGATTCTGCTCTCACGGGTGCTCTATACCAAGGATACCCCGGCCAAGCACTTCATCGTGGTGGACGCGGCCATGAACGACCTGGTGCGCCCCAGCTTCTACGACTCGTTCCACAACATCGTGCCGGTGGATGAAAATCAGGAGCGCCCCAAGGTGCTGGCCGACATCGTGGGTCCCATCTGCGAGACCGGCGACTATCTGGCCCGGGACCGCGAGATCGCCGACGTGCAGCGCGGCGACCTCATCGCCGTGATGAGCGCCGGGGCCTATGGCTTCACCATGTCCAGCACCTACAACTCCCGGCCCCGGGCGGCTGAGGTCATGGTCAACGGCGACAGCTGGGCAGTGGTGCGTGAGCGCGAGACCATCGAAGAGGTCATGCGCGGCGAAAGCCTGCCCCCTTGGATGGAATAAGGCGGCCTTAGGGCCGCTTAAAATATGGAGGAGTAAAAGAGTTGCTAAGGGAAGCAGGACAACGCCACTCGCAGGTTTCGGCTAAAACTTGGTGGGTGGCAACGGGCAATCTTCCCGCCCATGGTAAACCGGACAGGCCTTAAGGCCACCCCGGCTTTCGGTTACTTTTTACAAACTCTTTTTCTCGGGAAATCTCATGCGAGACATACAACAGCTCATACCCCTGGCCGGCATAGAGATCGCCAAGATGACCGGCACGGGCAATGACTTCGTCCTGGTGGACAACCGCAAGGCCCAGGTGTCGCCTGAGTTGATGCCTCTGTTGGCCGAGGCGGTGTGCCGCCGCCGGCGCTCGGTGGGTGCCGACGGCCTGGTGCTGCTGGAGCCCAGCGAGCGGGTTGACCCGGATTTGGGCCCGGTGGATTTCAAGTGGCACTTCTTCAACGCCGACGGATCGTCGGCTGAGATGTGCGGCAACGCCGGACGTTGCGCGGCCCGCTTCGCCTTTGACCACGGCCTGGCCGGCAAAGCGATGGTGTTTGACACCATTGCCGGGCCCATCCAGGCCTGGCTGGGCGATGACGGTTCGGTCAAGCTGGAGATGGTCAAGCCCTTTGACGCCTTTACGGACCTGGAGTTGGAGGCGTCTGGCCAGAAGGTGGGCATGCATGGCATCAACTCCGGGGTGCCCCACGCGGTATTGTTGTGGGAAAACCTGGAGGCGGCGCCGGTCAAGGACATGGGCCGCGAGATCCGCTTTCATGAGCACTTCGCGCCGGCGGGTACCAACGTGAACTTTGCCTGCGAAATGGGTGGCCAGCTCTTGGTGCGCACCTACGAGCGCGGGGTGGAGGACGAGACCCTGGCCTGCGGCACCGGTGCGGTGGCCTCGGCCCTGATGCTGGGCCCGGCCCTGGGGCTCACCTCGCCGGTGACGGTCAAGGTGGCCAGCGGCGAGGAACTTAGAGTCTATTTCGAGGAACAAGGCGACTCATTCGTCAAGGTGTTTTTGGAAGGCGCGGCTGACTACGTCTTTCAAGGTACCTTGCACCAAGAAGCCTTTTCATGGCTGCAATACTAAGCTAAGGAGCGAACAATGCTTAAGGGAGCTTTGGTAGCCTTGGTCACGCCCTTTAAGGACGGCCAGGTGGACGAAGAGACCTTTCGGGAGCTGATCGAGTTCCAGATCGAAAACGGAACCGACGGCATCGTGCCCTGCGGCACCACCGGCGAATCCCCCACCCTGGATCACGAGGAGCACAAGCGGGTTATTCAGATCACGGTGGAGCAGGTGAACAAGCGGGTGCCGGTGGTGGCTGGAACCGGCTCCAACAGCACCGCCGAGGCCATTGACCTGACCTGCCACGCCAAAGAGGTCGGCGCCGACGCTTCGCTGCAGGTGACGCCCTATTACAACAAGCCCACTCAGGAAGGGCTCTATCGGCATTTTGAGGCCATTGCCAAAGAATGCGGCCTGCCTCTGGTGATCTATAACATCGCCGCGCGCACCGCGGTCAACATCGAGCCGGCCACCATGGCCCGCATCGCCGAGTTGCCCGAGGTCATCGCTTGCAAGGAGGCCAGCGGCGATATCAGCCAGATGGCCGAGATATACAATCTGTGCGGCGATAAGATGGATCTCCTCTCTGGCGACGACAACATGGTCTTGCCCTTGCTGTCCATCGGCGGCAAGGGGGTGATCAGCGTGTTGAACAACCTGTTGCCCCGGGAAGTGTCTGAGGTTTGCGTGGCCTGGGAAGAGGGCAACGTGGCTTTGGCCCAGGAGCGTTTCCTGAAGATCCTGCCCCTGTGCAAGGCTATGTTCATCGAGACCAATCCCATACCGGTCAAGACCGCCATGTTCTTAAAGGGCTTGATCCCCAGCGGTGAGCTACGCCTGCCCATGTGCGAGATGGCGCCGGCCAACCTGGAGAAGCTCAAGGACGCCATGCGCGCCTACGGCATTTTGTAGGGAGGAGAGTCATGGTCAAGGTAGCTGTGGCCGGCGCGGCCGGCCACATGGGAGGCCGCGTGGTACACGCGGTGTACGGCCAGCCCGAGGCGGAGTTGGCCGGCGCCTTTGATGCGCCGGGCGACGCGGCGGTGGGCAAGAGTCTGGCCGGCGTGGTGGGCCTGGCCGGTGCTGAGGGCGTGGTCACCGACGATGCGGCCGAGGCCATCGCCCAGGCCCAGGTGCTGATCGACTTCACCGCGCCGGGGGCCAGCGTAAAGCACCTCAAGGAATGCGCCGCTCAAGGCAAGGCGGCGGTGATCGGCACCACCGGCATGAGCGACAACCAGAAAAAGATCATCGCCAGCCAGGCCAAGAAGGTGCCGGTGGTGTTCGCACCCAACATGAGCGTGGGCATGAACCTGATGTTCAAGCAGGTGGCGGACATGGCCCGAGTCCTGGGCCCGGACTACGCCCTGGAGGTGGTGGAGGCGCACCACGACCACAAAAAGGACGCGCCCAGCGGCACCGCAGTAAGGCTCATCGAGGAGCTTTGTCAGGTGCGCGGCTGGGAGTATGATGAGGTCTGCCGCCACGGCCGGGTGGGCATGACCGGCGCCCGCACCAAGGACGAACTTGGCGTCAGCGTGATCCGCGGCGGCGACATCGTGGGCGAACACACGGTGTATTTCATCGCCCGGGGTGAGCGCCTGGAGTTGACTCACCGGGCCCACTCCCGCGACACTTTTGCCCAGGGCGCGGTGCGCGCCGCCCTGTGGGTGGTGGAGCGCGAGCCGGGGCTGTATGACATGCAAGACGTATTGGGGCTCAAAGACTGATGGGAAAAAACCGCGACCTGATCGACTGCGACAAAGGAATCATCCGCTTTTCCTATGGGGGCAGGGTGCGCTACGGCCTGCTGACCGGCGCGCGGCTGCGCCTGTACGAGGGCTCTCCGTTCGCCGGCGGCAAGCCGGGCAAAAAAACCGCTCCCCTGGAGAAGGTGAAAATCCTGGCGCCCTGCCGTCCCTCCAAGGTGGTGGCCATAGGCCGCAACTACAAGGCTCACGCCGAGGAGTTCAACAGCCCGCTGCCCCCAGAGCCCATGGTATTTTTGAAACCGCCCAGTTCCGTCATCGGGCCGGGCCAGAATATCATCCTGCCCGCGTTCAGCAAGCGGGTGGATCATGAGGCCGAACTGGCCGTGGTGATCGGCAAAAAATGCCGTTCGGTCACCCCGGAAGAGGCGACGGATTATATCCTGGGCTACACTTGCTTGAATGACGTCTCGGCGCGCGATCTGCAGAAGAAGGACGTACAATGGGCCCGGGCCAAGGGGTTTGACACCTTCTGTCCCCTCGGGCCCGTCATCGCCCTGGACATTGACCCCACGAAACTGCGGGTCAGGGCCCTGTTGAATAAGAAACTCAAGCAAAGCGCCAAGACCTCGGATATGATCTTTGACGTATATTTTATACTGAGCCATGTCAGCCAAGTGATGACCTTGAATCCGGGCGACGTGATCGCCACCGGCACCCCGGCGGGCGTGGGCCCCATGAAATCCGGGGATGTCATAACCATTGAAGTAAAGGGCATCGGGCGTCTGACCAACCCGGTGCTTTAGAGGAATAATCCCAGAGCCAGACAAGGACTTGCCATGAATTTCGAGCGCGCCCAACGATTGCAAAAATTGCCCCCTTATCTGTTCAAGGAGATCGACCGCCTGCGCGACGAGGTGCGCTCCCAGGGCGTGGACATCATCGATTTGGGAGTGGGCGACCCGGACCAGCCCACGCCGGGGCACATCATCGAGAGCTTGGCCAAAGCGGCCGCCGACCCGGCCACCCACAAGTACCCGGCCTATTCGGGCATGGACCGCTTCCGCAAGTCCGTGGCCGCCTGGTACGGCCGCCGCTTCGGTGTCGATCTGGACGCGCTCAGCCAAGTGATCACCCTGATCGGCTCCAAGGAGGGCATTGCCCACTTCCCCCTGGCGTTCGTCAATCCCGGCGACAAGGTGCTGGTGCCCAGCCCGGCCTATCCGGTGTACTCGGCCTCCACCTACATGGCCGACGGCGAGCCGGTGGAGATGCCGCTCTTAAAAGAGAACAACTTCCTGCCCGACCTGGAGGCCATTGACCCGGCCCTAGCCCAGGAGGCCAAGGCCCTGGTGATCAACTACCCCAACAACCCCACCGCCGCAGTGGCGGATTTGGATTTCTACGCCAAGGTGGTGGAGTTCGCCAAAGCCAACGAGATCATCGTGGTCTCAGACGCGGCCTATACTGAGATGGGTTTTGACGGCTACCAGGCGCCCAGTTTCCTGCAGGCGCCGGGCGCCCTGGAGGTGGGCATCGAGTTCCACAGCCTGTCCAAGACCTACAACATGACCGGCTGGCGCCTGGGCATGGCCGCGGGCAACGCGGAACTCGTCGGCGGCCTGGGCCAGGTCAAGAGTCAGGTGGATTCCGGCGCCTTTGACGCGGTGCAGGAGGCGGGCATCATTGCCCTGGAGGCGGATCAATCTTGCGTGGATGAGATGCGCCAGATGTACACCGGCCGCCGGGACGTGTTGGTGGCCGGCCTCAAGGATTTGGGCCTGGAGGTGGAGCCGCCTCAGGCCACCTTCTACGTGTGGTGCGCTTGCCCACCGGGCATCAAAAGCGCGGACTTCACCATGAAGCTTCTCTCCGAGGCCGGTGTGGTCAGCACCCCGGGCAACGGCTTTGGCGACGCCGGCGAGGGCTACGTGCGCTTCGCCCTGACCGTTGACCAAGAACGCATGGCCGAGGCCGTGGAGCGCCTGGCCAAACTGGGGCTCTAAACCAGTGCCCCGAGCCCGGGAGGCTTTCATCGGCCTGGGCTCCAACCTGGGCCAACCCAAAAAACACCTGATGTTCGCTCTGGAGCGCCTGGCCTCGCTGCCGGGCTACACCGCCGGGGCGGTGTCTTCGCTGTACAAAACCGCTGCCGTGGGAAAAACCGACCAGCCGGCGTTTTACAATGCGGTGTGCCGTGGTATGTATGAGGGTACGCCCGGTGAGTTGCTCAGAGCCTTGCAGGCCCTAGAGGCGGCCCGGGGCAGGGAGCGCAGCGAGCGTTGGGGGCCGCGCACCCTGGATTTGGACATCCTGCTGCTGGGCGAGCTGGTCATGGACCAGCCCGATTTGCAAGTGCCCCATCCCCGCCTGCATGAGCGGGGCTTTGTGTTGATACCCCTGGCCGAGCTGGCCCCGGAATTGCTGTTGCCTCGCTGGGGCAAGACCGCCGGGCAGCTTTGGCAAGAACTGGACCCGGCCGAAAAGGCTGGCCAGGAAGTGGAAAAGGTTTCATGGGCCTGATCAGGATTCTGCAACTGGCGCTTATCGGCCTTTTGATCTGGTTCGGGGTGCGCGCCATCAAACGCTGGATGAAAAACAAGTCCCAGGCCCAGATACGTTCGGGCAAGCGGACCAGCTCCGGCGAGGTGATGGATGTGATGGTGCAAGACCCCCAGTGCGGCACCTATCTGCCCAAGCACGAATCGGTGCGGGCCTGGGCCAAGGGAGAAGAGCGCTTTTTTTGCAGCAAGGCCTGCCGCGACGCCTACCTGGCCGGCAAGGAGCCGGATGAGAAGAGCGAGGCGAATTAGAGTGCATACCGGCGGCATCTGGCCGCTGTAATTTTTTTGGTTCAGGAGGAAGGCGACATGCAGATTTTCATCGACACCGCCGACATCGACGAAATCAAGGAGGCGCAGAGTCTGGGCGTGCTGGACGGGGTGACCACCAACCCCTCCCTGGTGGCCAAGACCGGCAAGCCCTTTGAGGCCTGCATCAAGGAAATTCTGGAGGTGGTGCCCGGGCCGGTGAGCGTGGAGGTGGTGGCCACTGACCACGACGGTATGGTGGCTGAAGCCAAGACCTTTGCCTCCTGGGCCGACAACGTGGTGGTCAAGGTGCCCATCATCCGGGAAGGGCTCAAGGCCATCAAGACCCTGTCGGATGAAGGCATCAAGGTGAACGTAACCCTATGCTTCTCGCCCATGCAGGCGCTTTTGGCTGCCAAGGCCGGTGCCGCCTACATCAGCCCCTTTGTGGGCCGCCTAGACGACATCTCCACCGACGGCATGGAACTGATCCAGCAGGTGGTGGACATCTACGGCAACTACGCTTATGACACCGAGGTGCTGGTGGCCAGCGTGCGCAACCCCCTGCACGTGGTGGCCTCGGCCCTGATGGGCGCCGACGTGTGCACCCTCCCTCTGAAAGTCATCGATCAGCTTCTGAAGCACCCCCTGACTGACAAGGGCCTGGAGGCATTCTTGGCTGACTGGGAAAAGGTGGAAAAAGGCTAAACGCCTGAGACTGAAGCCATGCGGTCCGTCAGACGCCGAGAAGTATTGAACCTACCCAACCTGATCACTCTGGTGCGCGTGGGTTCCATACCTCTGTTGGTGGGCATGCTCTATTTGCCCGGGCCGGGCTGGTCTTGGACCGCGGCGGGCTTGTTTTTCGTGGCGGGCCTCAGCGACCTGTTGGACGGCTTCGTGGCCCGGCGCATGAAGATCGTCACCGTGACGGGCCAGTTCCTGGACCCATTGGCTGACAAGCTTCTGATCGCCTCCATGCTGGTGATGCTGGTCTATTTGGGCCGGGCCCCGGCCTGGATGGCCATCATCATCATGGGCCGCGACGCCGCGGTCACCGGCCTGCGCGCCCTGGCCGCCACCCAGGATTTGGCTGTGCCCAGCGACCGCTGGGGCAAGGCCAAAACCGGCCTGCAGATGCTGGCTGTGTTTCTGTTGATCATCCACTACCCCATATCCGGCTTTGATCCCCAGTTTTGGGGCATGTACGCCCTGTGGGCGGCCACCATTGTCAGCTTTATATCGGGATTGCGCTATTTCTTGCGTTTCAACCGCCTTTTGGCCGAGGGAGAAGAGGATAAGGGCTAGATTAGCCTTGACATAACAGTCAGATACTGTAATATTTCGATGCCGCTGAGCGGGAGTAACTCAGTGGTAGAGTGCAACCTTGCCAAGGTTGAAGTCGCGGGTTCAACTCCCGTCTCCCGCTCCAAAAAATGAATCAGCCGGTCCTGAGAGGGGCCGGTTGTTTTATTTTGAGCACTCAGCAACTGCTGGGCCCCGTCTGCCTGCTTTTCCTTTCCTTCAAGACTCTTTTGTATCTACACCCAAGCTGCTCACAATTCCTCGGGCAGTTCCCGCCTGACCACCTCCATGAAGGCCATGAGCGCCGGCGAAAGCCAGCGCCGCTGGTGCCAGATCATCAAACAGGCCACCTCCAGATCGTTTTGGCGCCAGGGCAAAATTTTAAGCCGACCGGGAGGGATATCCTCTTGCACCGCCACCAGGGGCAGTACGCTGACCCCCAGGCCGCGGATCAGGCAGCGCTTGATGGCCGCTATGCTGTTGAAGTCAAAGATGGCTTGTGGTTCGATTTCTTCCCGCCTCAAATCCGCCTCCAACAGGCGGCGATAGGAGCAATCCACCTTGGACAGGAGCAGGGTTTGACCAGCCAAATCGGCGATGCCCACCCTTGGCTGGGCGGCCAAGGGGTGAGCGGGGCTGGCCACCAGGGCCAGGGGCAAGACGCCCAGGGCCTCCACCTTCAGGTCCAGCGCGGATATGGTGTCGGTCAACAGGAAGGCCAGGTCAGTGACCCCCTTGCGCAGGTCCTTGTAAAGGCCATCGTGGGTGCAGTTGATGAGGTTCAGGCGCACCTCCGGATGCAAGGCATGGAAGCTTTGGATGACCCGGGGCAGGTGATAGGCGCATAAGCTGTCCGGCACCCGGATGGTGAGCGAGCCCGAAGCAACCGCGTCTTCGCTCAACTCGGCGCGGGCAGCCTCATCCAGGTCCAGCATTTTTTGGGCATAGCCCAACAAGCCCTCGCCAGCCTCGGTGAGCAATATGCCCCGGCCCAGGCGGTCGAACAGGCGCACGCCAAGTTCTTCCTCCAGGGCCTGTATCTGGGCGGAGACCGTGGATTGGGCATAGTGCAGCTCCTGGGCCGCGCGATTAAAGCTCAATAGCCGCGCCACGGTGTGAAAGGTTTTCAAGTTTCTGAGTTCCATGCTTCCATTCCCATCGCATCATTCGATTCGTGCCATCGAAATTAATCGTTTGAATCGATATATAATCTAGTTAAATCTTATATCACGATAACTCATGCAGGCCAAGCAAAAGCGGCTCCAGCTGGGTTTGACTTAAATCTTTTGTAATTCCAAGAAGAAGAAGCCAATGCGAACTCAGGAAGTGGAACAAAGGGCCTTTGCACTGCGTGACAATGGCTTGTGCTGCGCTGGGTCGTTCAAACGGTTCGGTGAGCAACCGGACATGATCAAATGCAAACGTCTCTCCGGCTGGGTGGCGGGCCTGCTGGCTGAGATAATCACCCAAAGCCAGCGCAATTGTCTGCGCTTACGGGGTAGGATGGGGGCAGCGTCCTGGTTTCCCCTTGACACCCCTGAAAGTGGCCGATATAGTTTTGACCTGCTGTGATACGGGTTAAGGTTCCCTAATCACGGTGAAAAGAGCTCATAAGGCGGCGTAGCCAAGTGGCTAAGGCAGCGGACTGCAAATCCGTTATTCACCGGTTCAAATCCGGTCGCCGCCTCCAAGATTTTGAGAGGGACCTGGCTTTTTAGTCAGGTCCTTTTCTATATTATGGCTGTGCTGGACAGTTGATGATGATTTAGCGGTAAGTAAGAGGCAATGACATGGAGACTTTTTGCGCGGCCAAGGATCTGCGGGAAAATCCCGGCTTTGCTCAAAAAAAGCAACGCTCCCTGAGAGAGCTGGACCCCGGGATTCTGGACCCGGAGATGAAGGACCTGGTGGTTGCTTGCAACCAAATACCCCACTGCTACACCCTGCAGAGTTGCAGCGGCCATATTGTAATTCCCCGCGATGCTCCACCCGAGGACTGGCAACGCCTGCCCGTGACGGAGCCTCCGGGCAAGGCCATGTACCAATTGGCCTACCTCGCCCTGGTGGTCCGGGATGATGCTGACGGGCGTGGTCTGCTGGACGGTCTGGCTGCCATCGCCACTACGAATCCTGATTTCATACAAATGGGCAGTGCAGATTGGTTCTGGAAGGAGCAGGGACAGGTCAACTCCTATGTGCTGCAGGTGTCACCCCAACGGTTTCAGCACCAGGACCACTTTGAAATGCAGTGTGAAGAGGCGTTTCTGTGGCTGGCGGCCCGGGGGGAGTTCATGGCCGGCCTTGGCGATCTGCTTTCTAATTGAGACCGATGCCGTTGCATGGGGTAATCATTGACAACAAGACAAATTTATGACCCCACCTCTAGCTTGTTGCCAGTAATCTAGGCCGCTGCCGCCAAAGTTTGGCTGAACTCGCGACAAGCCTTCTTAAAGGCTCTTTGCGCTAAATTCCAGAGTTGCTATACTTGAATACCCAGAGCAGGGGACGCCTTACTCTCATGAGAGGGGGAGCAGGGCAGGGCAGGTGAAAAAAACAGCCGTGATTTTGGCAGCCGCTTTGCTGGCGGGTTTGCTGTTCTTAGCGGCTCCGGCTGTGGCAGCCAAAAACCTTTCCCAAAAAGCGCCTGAGTGGCAGGTCAGCGAGTGGATCAACTCGCCGGCCCTCAGCCTAGCCGATCTCAGGGGCAGGGTGGTCATCATCGAGTTCTTCCAACTCTGGTGCCCGGGCTGCAACTCGTTTTCCATCCCCCTGATGAAATACTGGGCCAAGAAATACGCCCAGGAGATAAAGGAGGGCAAACTGGCCCTGGTCAGCATCCACACCGTGTTCGAGGGCCATTCCTTCCAGACCCCAGCCAAGCTCAGGGAGTTTGTCAAAGAAAAGGGCATGCACCACCCGGTGGGCGTGGACCGGCAGCTAAAAAACAGCCGCCTGCCCGAAACCATGAAGGCTTTCCGCACCGGCGGCACCCCGGAGATGGCCATCATCGACAAGCAGGGCTATATCCGCTTCCAGCACTTCGGGGGCTTCAATCCCCGGACCGGGGAAAAGCTGATCGATCAGTTATTGGCTGAATAAGTTGTTGAGCAAAAACCGGCTCGCTCAGACATCAGCGCCGATGGCCGCCCCGGCGCGCACACTACGGTCGCCACCGGCCTTTTTGGCCTCATACATGGCCAGATCCGCCCGCAGGATGAGCTTGTCGGTCTTTTCGCCCTCCAACAACTCGGCCAGGCCGATACTCATGGTGACCGGCTCCAACGACGAATTCAAATAGCTGGTCTTTTGCAGCCAATGATCGTTGAAGTTCTTGCGGAAGCGTTCGATTACCTTCACGCCGGTATCCAGGCCGGTCTCCACCATCAAAAAAGCGAATTCATCGCCGCCCAGCCTGAAGGCGTGGTCCGTGGCGCGGAGTTGTTTGTTCATGCCCTCGGCGATCAGGCGCAGGATGTTGTCGCCCTCCTGATGGCCGTGGGTGTCGTTAAAGGGTTTGAAGTTGTCCAGATCGAACACGGCCAGAGTCAGGGGCCGGCCGTAGCGCGCGCTGCGCTCGGCCTCGCCGCTGAGCACCGCGTGAAAGTGCCGCCGGTTGAACAGTCCGGTGAGGCTGTCGGTCACCGAGCGCCGGCGCAACTCCTCTTCCAGTTCCTTGCGGGCGGTCATGTCGTGAAAATAGCCCACGCTGCCTATTTCCCGCCCCTGGTGGCTGAGCAGGGCAGCAGACAGGCGTATGGGCACGGCATTTCCTCCGGCGCCCTTGACCTGCACCTCCACCCCGTCCACCCGGCCCGGGCCGCCGAAATCATTGCTGTGCAGCTTCTTTTTTATCTCCCGGGCCAGCTCGGGCGGATCGTAGACCTCGGTGATGGACAGCTTGCCCAATACCTCATCCCGGCTCAGGCCGCTGAGTTCCTCGGCCGCCCGATTGAAGATGATCACCTGGCCTGCGCGATTCACTCCGATGATGCAGTCGGGGCACAGTTCCACCAACTTGCTTAAGAACTCCTTGCCAGCCATGATATCCGCCCCTTGCATCGTTCCGCCCATAGACATTTGCCGCTCATCTCCCATGTTCCTCTAAACCCTTTCGTCCGGGGCCTGGCCCCGAATTTTATTTACCGCTTCATCATAGAAAACCGGCCCGTGAAAAGGCAAATGACAACGGGACGTTTAAAAGCCTTCCCCCGTTTTCACCCGGCATGCTAGGCTCGAAAAAGAAGACACCGCATGCACGCGCTCTGGCCCGGTCGGGCCCGCGCCACCCAAGGAGGATATGATTTGCTAAAAAGATATTCCCTGGTCATTTCGATTTTGGTCGCCTTGATCATGATGGCCGCCGCCTGCACCACCAGCAGCCTGCGCCGCCAGTGGGTGGAGCCGGAATTCAAGGGCGGACCCTTCAATAAGGTGCTGGTCATCGCCCTTTCCAAGGACAACAGCGTGCGCAAGTCCTTTGAAGAAGCGTTCGCCAAACAGTTCAAGGCCGCTGGCGTGAAGTCCGCCTCGGGCCTGGCCCTGATACCGCGCGACACCGAAAAGAACGAAAAGGCGGTCATGGCCGAGGCCCGCAAGATCGGGGCCCAGGCCATATTCCTCACCTTTTTGATCAAGGAGGACGCGCGCGACGTATCCTCCGCGTCTTGGGGCGGGGATATGAGGCGCGGCTACCGCGGTCAAGGCGGCTGGGGCGTTTTGTATCCGGGTGCCTACAACTACGCTTACGGCTCGGCACCCATGCAGGTGCAGAAATACCTGGCCCTGCAAAGCAGCCTGTATGAACTCAAGACCGGCAAACGCATCTGGTCCACCCAGTCGGAAATCACCGACCCAAAGAACGTCAAGCAGGTGGTGGACAAGCTGGCGCCCCTGGTGATAAGCGACCTGAAAAAGCACGGGCTTATCAAGTGAGGCGAGGCCGCACAACGCGGCTGGCCTTGACCGCGGCTCTGGCGGTCCTGTGCTTAGCGGCCTTTGCCTGCGGCAAGGGCGGTTTTGTGGATCCAGGGCCCGATCCGGCCCGGGTGCGGGTGCAGATACATTTCGTAGAGGACCGCAGCCGCTTTGACCAGTTCGACGACACCACGCCCTACACCCGCTGGGACTGGGGACTCTATCTGCTGCAAGAGGGCAGGATGCTGCCGCTGAGGCCGGCGGACAATCAGAACCTCAAGGTGATTATGGGACCGGTCCTCAAGCGCGACACCGTGTTCCTGACCCCGCCGGGCAGGCACCACCTCAGGCTCTTGGTGGACGGCTACGTGGGGCTTCGGGAGGGGCGTTCCTACACGCCTATTACGGTGTCGGGCATCAAGAAGGACTACGAAGTGGACCTGAAACCCGGTCAGGAGATCCTTATCAAGGCGGGTGGGGCAAAGAAGTAGCCTGCAAAGGGGGGGACTCCTCCCATGATGGGCTGAGCAAGCTAAGAAAAAAATGGCAGGTAAGTAAAGACGCAGGAAGGGGGTGTGGCCCTCGGGGGCTGATACGCGGTGGCAAGGCTTGATAAGGGAGGGCCCTGGACCAGGTGCTTAAGACCAGCCTGCGCATGATGCCGGTGCGCTAACAAGACGACCGTGCATCCACTCTTCATGGCCAGAGCCGCCTAGCTGAGGACAGGACCTTAGTTGACCCACAAGAAGCAACGGCCTTTGCCCTTTTCATAACCTCTTTTTCTTCTATTCACCGGACTTGGACTTGCACTGCCCAAGGGGATGATGCCATGAAAAAAATCCTCTGGCTCCTGCTCCTGCTGGTGGCGGTCCTGGGTCTGTATCTGTTGATCGCACCCGCAGCGGTTGACCCCCTGGCCTACGATCCCCCGCCCAAGCCGGCCCTGACCGGCCCCCTGGCGCCCAATGACCTATTGGCCAAGGCCCAGATCATCGGCCAGGGCAAGCTGGACGGGCCCGAGGACGTGGCCCTGGCCCCGGACGGCACCATCTATTGCGGCAATGCCGACGGCAGCATCCGGAAGGTCTCGCTGCAAGGTCAAGTCAGCACCTGGCTCAATACCGGCGGCCGTCCCCTGGGCCTGGCCTTTGACCACGCCGGCAACCTGATCGTGTGCGACGCGGTCATGGGGCTGTTGTCCATCAGTCCGGCGGGCGAGGTCATGGTGCTGGCCGACCGGGCTGGTGGCTTCAGGTTCGGTTTCACCGATGACCTGGACATCGCCAGCGACGGCAAGATCTATTTCACCGACGCCAGTTGGCGCTGGAGCAAGGATGAATACCTCTATGACCTTTTGGAGCACCGGCCCTACGGCCGCCTGCTGCTCTACGATCCGGCCAGCAAGAAACTCACCACCCTGCTGGAGGGCCTGTATTTCGCCAATGGCGTAGCCTTGTCTCAAAACGAAGACTTTGTCCTGGTCAATGAAACCTACGCCCATCGCATCAAGCGCTACTGGCTCAAAGGGCCCCAGGCGGGCCGCGCCGAGATATTCATCGATAATCTGCCCGGCTATCCGGATAACATCTCGATAAATCCCCAGGGTAACTTCTGGCTGGCCATGTTCACGGTGCGAAACGACCTCATGGACTGGCTGCACCCCTATCCTTTTCTCAAGGCGCTCATGGCCAAACTACCCCGCTTCACCTGGCCCAAGCCGCAACCTTACGGCATGGTGCTGGCCCTGGACCAGCAGGGCATCATCACCGCCAGCCTGCAAGACCCCACGGGCAAGCACCTGAGCACCATCACCAGCGCCAATGAGTGGCAGGGAGCCCTGTATCTGGGCAGCCTGTACAATGACCACATCGGCAAATATGTGCTCACCGAAAAATAGCATCAGGAAACATTGAGCCCCCGCGCCGCTGAATCTCATTCATAATGAAATAAGAGACAACCGCAATCAGGAGGTGAGATATGCTCATCACAGAAGCGGAGATTTTCAGGGGTTTGGGCGCCGGTTTCATGAACGAGCTGTCCGAGGCGGCCAGGGTGAGAAACCTACCCGCTGACCGGCTCATTTTTGAGGAAGGCAAGCCCGCTGATTACTTGTATCTCCTGGCACGGGGCGGAGTGACCCTATACATCCAGCAGGAGGGCTCGGTCAACTTCATCCTGGATGCGCCGGGCTCGGTGTTCGGCTGGTCGGCTTTGGTGGAGCCCAACATCTACACCGCCTCGGCGCGCACCTTTCGGCCCTGCCAGGTGCTGGCCATCGAGCGCTTCAGCCTGGAGCGCATCATGGAGCGGCACCCCCGGGAAGCCTATCAGGTGATGAAGCGCCTGGCCGGCGTGGTGAGCCAGCGCCTGATCAACAGCTACCAGGAGATCCTGCGCTCACGCACCCAGACCCAAGAAGCGGCGCCGTCCTACGGCTAACTGGCAACATGGACTGTAAAAGAACCTGACCCTGTCTGCACCGCGATTGACTAGTTGCCTTCCCCCTCACTTCTGCCCGCTGCTGCAACCTCTGATTAGATCACGCCTGTAGCCATAAATCAGAACGGCAGCCCCGCCTGAAAATTTAGTGCCATTGGCGCGCCCGTGAGGCGTCGGGGTACCACTCGCTGTTTGAATTAACGTAAGCCCGTAAAAGAGTTGTTAAGGAATAAAGGTATGACAGCCGAGAGTGGGCGTGGTTTGGTGCCTGCTTTTCATGTGTCGCGAAGGAGCAGGATACCTTCATTACTCATGCGGGTCAGAGTCATAAATCCGGCAAGTCCGGCAGAGAACTGCGGCGCAACTTACCAGTCAGTTTCGCCCGGCAGGCTAGGCCTTTTTACTTACCAACTTCTTTGCAGGATTTAGTTCCAGCGGAAAACCGGCAGCCAGGGGAGGCCAACCCTATTGCAGGCAGCTCAACAGGCCCAGAGGCCAGGGGCAGTCCCCGCAGGGCACTTCCACGGTGTAACAGTCCGAGGAAAACTCCTCGTTTTCCAAATAGTCGCAGGGGCCCACTTTGCAGTTGATGCAATAGGGATAATCATAGCTGAGCACGCTCTGCCTGAAGCGGCGATAGGCATCGCCCTGCCAAATCTCGGACAGGCCGTCCTGGGCCAGGTCGCCGAACACCTTGGGCCTGACGAACTTGTAGCGCCCGTCCAGCACGCAGGAGTACTGGTGCCACAAAAAGTAACAGGGGTGCACCTGTCCTGGCCAGGAGACAAAGGCGGTGGCCTCCTCCACGAAACGGCAGTGCCGCCTCGCCCGGGGATAGATGGCGGGCAGGCTCAGGTCGATGCCCGAGGCGCGGGCAGCCTCGCGGGCCTCATCGAAAACCTCGGCCGCCCGCTTGGCCAGGGCCTGGTCCTGGCCCAATAGCTTGGGTAGGTTGATGGGCACTTCCAAGGTTACTGATTCGGCGCGCAGTTGGTTGTAAAAGGCGATGAACTTTCGCTCAGCAGCATTGCGTTTGTGTTTGAACACCACCTTTTGGTACTGGCTCAGGTCGATGCCTTCATCGCGCGCCCTTTGACGCCACTTGTCGTAAAACTCCAGGGCCAGGTCAGTGTTGGCATCATAAAGCGCCTGGGGAGCCATGCTTTGGTCATAGGGCAGCATCTGCGTGGCCAAAACAAAGCCCACCCCCCGGGAGGCGACCCACTGGATCAGCCCGGGTAGGCCCTCCAGGTTGTCAGCCATGAGCACCACTTCCAGACCCAGGGACAACTCCGGGTTGGCCTCAGCCCTGGCCTGGCGCAAGGCGGCCAGGGCGCTTTCCAAGCTGTGCACCTCAGCCCCAGAGCGCAGGCTGGCCAGGGTCTGGGGGTCAGCCGAATCCATGGAAACGCAGATATTGTTCACCCCGGCCCGCGCCAGGGACAGGGCCCGGGTCTGCTCCAACAACTGCCCATTGGTCTGCAGGCCAATGACCGCGTCAGCGGGCATTTCCGTCCGGGCCCGGGCAGCGAAGCCCTCCAGGTCAGGGTGGAGCAGGGGCTCGCCCAGGCCGGAGAAGATCAGGGCCTCCAGGCTGGCAAAAGCCGGGGAAAGGCGCTCGAAGGTCTGCCAGGACATGGCGCCCTCAGGTTGATGGATGCCCGCAGCCTGCTTGACGCACATGGCGCATTGCAGATTGCACTGGGTGGTGGGCTCCAGCACCAGCTTGGCGGGCAGGGCGCCCAGGGCGGGATGCTTCTGAGGCTCAATCTGGGTTGTTTCTGCTATGGCGGGAAGGTTCATTTCATACCTGTCAAAGGTCTGTTCTTTGATTGCTTTTTATATTATGTACCATGAGCCAGGCAAAAGCGAATTGGAATACCTAAATTCCATTAAGCCGACATTATAATGGCAGGCCAACGTTTTGTAGTAGAGCCCAAGCTTTTCAAAGAGTTTTTGCAGATCACCTTTTCCTTTCCCTGCCTCTTTCCAGCGTCAGGCTTGAACTGCGAGGCTTGGCGCTCAACACACGCCACGCACCAACGGCAAGTCCGAGTGCTTCATTTTTGAGAATTTAAGCGCCTGTTTCAAGACTGATTAACTGTAAATATCTTTCTTGCTAACCATAAGCAGTGGGCTGGTTTGCATTTGAAACGGCTGCTGTATAGAATTTAATTTCGCCCTGAACCCCTGCCAAGGAGCCCCCATGGCCGAACCTCTGGAGATCGAAATATTTTCCGACTATGTGTGACCCTGGTGCTATTTCTGTACCGGGAGTATGGAACGCCTCAAAGCCGAACACGGGGTCAAATTCAAGTGGATTTCCTTTCCCCTGCATCCGGACACGCCCCTGGAGGGCCAGACCCTGGAGCAGCTTTTTGCCGGCACCAACAAGGACATCCCAGCCATACTGGAGCGCCTGAAGTCCGTGGCCGCCTCTGAGGGTCTGGCTTTTGGCGAGCGCAGCATGACCTTCAATTCCCGCCGCGCCCAGGAACTGGGCAAATGGGTGGAAGAGCAGGGCAGGGGGGATGAGTTCCACCAGGCCATGTTCGAGGCTTACTTTGTTGACGGCTTGAACATTGCCGAGATCCCGGTACTCACCGCAGCGGTTGAGAAACTGGGCCTGGACCCGGAGGCGGCAAAACAGGTGATCGAGGACAAGTCATACGCCGCCTTGGTGGATGCGGAATGGGCCTATTCCATGCGCATGGGGGTGCGCTCGGTGCCTACCTTCGTGGCCGGCGGCAAGGGCCTGGTGGGCTACCAGTCCTACCAGGGCCTGGTGAACCTGGTGGAGGCCGCTCAGAGTGGCGGGGTGGTTCTGTAGTCTTATTACGGCTAATGCGGCACATGTAAGGGAACGTATTGTTTTAATTTTAAAAACAATTAATCAACCTGGGGTTTTAAGGTGTCGGGTGATTCTGAATGGTTTGAAAATGAATCTTTTTGGGAAGAGACCTATGATTTCCTGTTTCCCGAGAAATTGTTTGCTGATACCAACAAACAAATTGATAGCATCCTAGAACTGACTGCTTTCAAAGGCTTTTCCATATTAGATCTTTGCTGCGGCCCGGGCCGGTGTTCAATTGCGCTTGCCAAGAAAGGGTTTTCTGTGACCGGCGTTGACCGCTCTGGGTTCCTGCTGGACAAAGCGCGGGAAAGATCCAGGTCTGAAGGGGTGTCAGTTGAGTGGATTTTGGAGGACATGCGTGATTTTAGCAGGCCGGCCTCCTATGACTTGGTGTTGAATCTGTTCACCTCTTTTGGATATTTTGACGACAAGAATGACGATATTAAGGTGCTTGAGAGGGTCTTTGCCAATTTAAAGCCAGGTGGAATTTTTTTAATTGATGTGATGGGGAAAGAAAGATTGGCGAAAATCTTTCAACCAAGCATGGTTGATGTTTTGGAAGATGGCACAATGGTCTTGCAGCGTCCTGAAATTTTTGACAACTGGACGCGTGTCAGAAACCAATGGACCATAATTAAAGGCGATCGGGCAAGATCATTTCATTTCCAGCACACAATCTACTCTGGTCAGGAGTTGAAGGACCGGATGACACAGGTGGGCTTTGAGTCGATACAACTATATGGCTGCCTTGAGGCAAGCCCATATGATTCAAATGCTCAGCGCCTGGTGATCAGCGGGCTAAAACCCTCTTCTGGCTATTGATCAACTCAATCTTTTTCATGAGGGGTGTCTTGATGTCCATGATTTCCGCTTGCGGCCTGGATTGCTCGGGCTGCCCGGCCTATTTGGCCACTATCCGCGACGACCAGGCCCTGCGCGAAAAGACCGCCCAGGAATGGTCCGCCTTGTATAGAGCCCAGATCGAGGCCTCCCAGGTCAACTGCCTGGGCTGTTTGTCCGAGGGCGAGGTGCATTTCAGCCATTGCGAGGTCTGCGCGGTGCGGGCCTGCGTGCAAGAAAAGGGCTTTGACAACTGCGCGCCCTGTCCGGACTATGCCTGCGCGGACTTAGAAGAAATCCTCTCCTTTGCGCCTGATGCCCGCGCCAATCTGGAGCGTCTGCGGTCCCAGGTTTAGGTCTCGATTCCAGGGTGGCGTTTGAAAGAGGCAGGGAAAAGTAAACGGCGACCTGCAAGCAACTCATGCGTCTGCGCGTAAGGCCGCAGTAGTTGGCACCCGTTCCATCGGCAAACGCCGGGGGCTGTGCTCGGACGAGGTGCTCAGATTACCTGGAGCCGCCTTACTCTAACGGATCAGACACCTCCCTAACGCTTTTCCCTTTCAAAACTCTTTCCGCAATCCAAACTCGGCTACAATACCTGGGCCAGGCATTGTTATGATGGTTGCTCACGGCCCTGGTTGACCCAGCCGACCAGGCCGGCAACTTACAGCCCCTACTAGCCTGGACTTTTTTTGATGAGTCAAGATATGAGCGGCAAAAATAATATCCTGGTCATAGGCGGCGGACGCTTTGGCTGCCTGGCCTTGGAGCGCCTGGGCAGTAAGGTTAGCGCAATGGTGGAGCCTGAACCCAGCCCCGAGCTGTTGAGCTTGACTGCTGAGTTATCTATACAAGTGTTGCGTAAAGACGGCGCCCAGGCCCTTGATGAGGCCCTTAGCGGCCCACAGCCGCCGGACTGGGTGGTGCCGGCCCTGCCCAGGCATTTGCTCATTGATTGGCTGGAAATGACCTTACCAAGGGCCGAGCGTTTGGAACTAGAAGCACAGACCTTGCCCGCCCTGCCCAGCGTGACGGCCGGCGAGGAGGCGCAATATTACCTCAGCCTAGCTGACTTCCTCTGTCCGGACGACTGCCCCGAGCCGGCGGGCAAGTGCACTGTGACCGGCCAGGAACGCGAAGAGCCCCTGCATGACCTGCTGGCCAAAATCAGACTGGCGGGCGTGCGCACCGCGGTGGTGCGTAGCTATCAAATGGCGCCTGGGGTCGGTGGCTACAAGTCATCGGACTTACTGAAGCTTCGCCAACTCATATCAGAGCGGGGCGGCAAGTGGTTGTTAGCTACCTCTTGCCGCTGCCACGCGGTTATGGGCGCGCTGGATTTGGGCTGAAAAATAGGCTATTAATCATTGAGCCCGCCGGAAACTGACTGAAAACAGGAGTGATCATGCCCAGAATGCAGTGGCAAAAAGACGAGTCCGTGGCCATCTTGACCATGACCAACGGGCCCAACAAAATGGACCTGGAGTTCACCCAGGCCATGCTGGCCAATTTGGATGAGATAGAGGCGGACGAGTCCCTCAAGGCCCTGGTGATCATTGCGGATGATGCCAAAAACTGGTCCCAGGGCATTGACCTGGATTGGCTTTTGGGCAAGGTGGGAGAGGGCGACCAGGCATCGGTTCTGGACTTTTTATACGGCATGAACCAGGTGTTCAAGCGGCTTTTGCTCTACCCCATGCCCGTGATTGCGGCCATCAGCGGGCATGCCTTTGGCGACGGCTCCATCATGGCCTGCGCCTGCGACTTCCGCTTCATGCGCGCTGACCACGGCTTCTTCTGTTTCCCGGAGGTGGATCTGGGCATTCCTTTTTTACCGGGCATGAACGCCTTTTTGAAAAAGGCCATCCCCTATTACAAACTGCAGGAGATGCAACTCACCGGCAAGCGCTGCACTGCCCAGGAGATGGAAGAGCACCACGTGGTGGTCAAGGCCTGCCGGGATCTTGACGAGCTACGGGAGACATCAATCGCCTTTGCCAAGACCTTTGACAAAAAGCGCAAGATCCTGGGACAGCTCAAGGCTGGCATGTACAAGGATATCATTGACATAATCGAAAACGAGGACCCGCCGCAGATCGAGGCGGCCTTTAAGTAGCATGCCCGGTCCCGACCAGAACCGCTTTCCCTTCTCAGCGGTGCTGTTTGACATGGACGGCGTGATACTAGACTCCATGGAACAGCACGCCGCCTCTTGGCTGACGGTCATGGCCGCCGACGGCATTGAGGTGAGCCGCGAGTTCGTCCTGGCTCATGAGGGCTGCCTGGCCCAGGAGGTGATGGGCCGGCTGCTTGAGGAGCAGGGTAAGGAGCCCCGGCCCGGCGAGGACCTGGCTGATTACATGGCCCGGCTGTTGGAAACCCAGGCCAGCCTGTATCTGCGCGAATACGCGTCTCAGGTGCGGCCCTATGCCCAGGCTGGCCCGGTCTTGGCCAGATTGGCCCAGCTTCAGGTGCCCTTCGCCCTGGTCACCTCCTCGCGGCGCTCCCAGGTGGAGGAATGCCTGCCTCTGAATTTGCTGGCCGGCTTTAAAGCCATAGTCACCCGGGACGACGTTGCCCAGCACAAACCTCATCCCGAGCCGTATCTCACGGCCAGCCAAGCCCTTGGCGTGAGCCCGGGCGATTGTCTGGTGGTGGAGAACGCGCCCGCGGGCATTGCCGCGGCTGTTTCCGCCGGCGCCACCTGCTATGCCGTATGCTCCACCCTGGAGCCCGGGCATCTGCATGAAGCCCATGCCGTGTTCACGGACTTGGCGCATTTGGCCCAATTTCTGGGCCTGGACGGCCAGGGCTGATGCAGGTCTGGCTTGGCCAATGCTCCTTAATACAAGAGTCCTTGCAAGGGCATTACCCACCTGGCGAACTACCTGGCATAGCAGCCCGAAACGGATTCGAGGGCATTGACTGGCTGGACCGGCTGCTGTCCTCGTACCGGCCTGGGGACTGGGCTGAACTGGGCCTGGCCTGCCAGGCAGCCGGCCTGGGACCCTGCGGCCTGAACCTGAGTCTGTCCTATGGCCTGCCATCGCCCCGCCTAGAGCGGCATTTGGCCTTTTTGCTGGAGTTGCTGGAACAGTGCCACCTACTGGGGGTCAAGGTGGTGCGACTGGCCCTGAACCAGGGTGGCCTGAGCGTTAACAACCTGCTGCAAAGGGTGGCCGCGATGCGGCTGGCCGCCGCCCGGCGGAACGACCCCCTGGGCCCTGTGGGCCGGTTTGTGTACAAAACCCTGTCCCGCACAGGCATCATTGGCGGTCAGGGCCGGCGCATATTGCCGCCGCCCCGGGCAGCAAAACGGAACCTGGAACAGGCAGCCAAGGCCCTGCGGCCGTTGGCCACACAGGCCGA
>JANQFN010000010.1 GCA_028277825.1 Desulfarculaceae bacterium | reverse complement strand
CCCATGATGCCGCCGTATTCATCCACCACCAGGGCCAGGTGCTGCCGGTGCTTCAGGAAGCTTTTAAGCAGGCTCAGCGCGTCGGTGGAGGGCGGCACGAAGCGCACCGGCTTGGCCAGGGAGGCCAAGGGCCGTTGCAACACCCCGCCCTCGGCCTGGCCGATGTCGTGCTTGAGCACGTAGCCGCTGACCTCGTCGGGCTCCCCGCGGTACACCGGCACCCGGGAATGGGCCCAGCGGCGGGCCTCCTCCTGCACTTGGCCCACGGGCATGTTTCCGTCCACCGAAAGCATCACCGTCCGCGGGGTCATGATGTCGGTGGCGGTGATCTCCTCCAAGCCGATGATGTTGTTGATCAGCTCGGCCTCCACCAGGCTGATCTCGCCGTCGGCGGCGCCCAGGCGGGCAGCGGCCAGAATTTCGTCCTCGCTTACCGCTGACTCGCTGTCTTTGCCCCGGGTTATGCTCCGGGTGACGGCCCGGGTGAACCAGATCAGGGGCCTTAAGACGGCCACCATGAACTGGAGGAGATACACCGAAGCCCCCCAGAGGCCGCGCCAATACACGGCGCCCACCGTCTTGGGGATGATTTCGGAAAAGATCAGTATGGCCAAGGTGAAGGCGATGGAAAACACCCACAAGGAACCCGCGCCCCACACCTCGGCTGCGGCCCAGCCGGCCAGGGCGGCGCCGGCGGTGTTGGCCGCGGTGTTGAGGATCAGGATGGCGGCCAGGGGGCGGTCAACTTTCGATTTGAGAGCGGCCATGGCCAGGGCCAGGCGGTTGCCCGAGCTGGCCTCTGCCTCCAGGGTGACGGTGCGCGTGGAATACAGCACCGCCTCCAACAGTGAACACAGCGCCGAAACCAGTATGGAGGCGGCGACCGCTATGATCAGAGTGGTCATGATTCCTCTCCGAGGGCCGAAAAAATCAAAAGCCCTCCCTATCAACAATACCACGGCTGGCGGGAGAGATTAAGCTTACCGGGGCCAAGGCGGGCGTGGGGGGCCTCAGTTCAGTTCCAGGGAGTCCCAGAGTTCCAGCCCCCGGCGGGCGGCGTTTTGCTCGGCCTCCTTTTTGGAGTTGCCGCTGCCGGTGGCTACTTCCTTGTCGGCGATGAACAGGGTGACGGTGAAGGTCTTGGCGTGGTCCGGTCCGCTGGAGCCGCTGAGTTGGTATTGGGGTGTGATGTGCAGGGCCTCCTGCACCAACTCCTGCAAACGGGTCTTGGGGTCTTTGTGCGGGGTTTTCTCCAGAGAGGCCCGAGCGGCCTCACCCAACAGGCCCAACAGCACCCGGCGGGCCGGTTCCAGGCCGCCATCCAGATACACCGCCGCGGCGATGGCCTCCACCGCGTCGGCCAGGAGGCTGGGTTTGTCGCGGCCCCCCTGGTTTTGTTCACCGCGGCCCAAAAGCAAGTAAGCGCCCAACTCCAGGCGGCGGGCGGCCACGGCCAGGCGGGCCTCGTTGACCACCGATGAGCGCGCCTTGGAAAGCTCCCCTTCGCTGGCGGCGGGAAAGGACTCATACAAAATTTGGCTGATCACCAACTCCAAAACCGCGTCGCCCAAATACTCCAGGCGCTCATAGGAGGCCGCGGCCTCGCCGGGGTGCTCGTGCACGTAGGAAGAGTGCCGCAGGGCCTGGGACAGAAGCTCGAGGTCCTTGAATTGGTAGCCTATCTTCTGGCAGAGTTCTGTGAGGCGCAAACGCCGGGTATCCTCCATGGGCCCTCCTTGGCCCCAAGTATCGGTCCCCGGGCGGATTGTTGTCAACGTTGTGAACCGCACCTCGCTTGACGGGACGGCCACTCTACCGTAAGAAGCACCCCATGGAATCCCTGACCGTATTACATAGCGAATGGTCCGACGGATGGGGCGGTCAGGAGATCCGCATACTGGGCGAGTGCCTGGGCATGGCCGCCCGGGGCCACCGGGTGATGCTCTGCGGCACGCCGCACAGCGAACTCTCCGCCGCCGCCCAAGAGGCTGGGCTGAGCTATCATCCCCTGGCCATGCGCGGCCCCTGGGACCTGCCCGCCATAAAGCGCTTCCGCGCCCTGCTCACCCAGCAAAACGTCGACATCCTCAACACCCATTCCTCAGTGGACGCCTGGGTGGGAGGCCTGGCCGCCCGCTGGGCCAAGGTGCCCTCCCTGCGCACCCGGCATCTGTCGGTAAAGGTAAAGCGCCACCCCTTAAATATCGTCTACCGCCTGCCCCAGGCGGTGATAACCACCGGCCAGGGCATCCGCCACCACTTGGTCCATGACTACGGCCTGCATCCAGACTGGGTGGTCTCCATCCCCACCGGGGTGGACATGGACCGCTTCGCCCCCGCCGGGCCGGACCCGGCCCTCATGGCCGAACTGGGCCTGTCGCCGGAGCAGCCGGTGGTGGCCATCGTGGCCATCCTGCGCTCCTGGAAGCGGCAGGATTTATTTCTGGAGATGGCCAGTCTGATGCAGGAGAACCGGCCAGAGGTGCAATTTTTGATGGTGGGCGGCGGGCCCCAGGAGGAGAACCTCAAGCGCCTGCGCGCCCAGTTGGGCCTGGCGGACAAGGTGATCATGACCGGTATGCGCGGCGACGTGGAACGGGTGCTGGCCTGCTGTGACGTCTGTGTGTTGTGCTCCGACCGGGCCGAAGGCGTGCCCCAGGCGGTGCTGCAGGAACTGGCCTGTGAGCGCGCGGTGGTGGCGGCCGAGGCCGGCGACGTGGGCCAGGTGGTGCTGCCGGAAAAGACCGGCCTCTTGGTCCCCGCCGGGGACGTGCAGGCCCTGGCCGCGGCGGTGGGCCGGCTGCTGGACGACCCCGGGCTGCGCACCCGCCTGGGCCGGGCCGGGCGTGAGCTGGTGGCCCGAAACCACTCGCTGGCTGCCATGCTGGATGCCACCGAGGAGATCTACGCCAAGGTGCTGGCCGCCCGGAGGCGGGCGTGAACCCCTGGCCCTGGGTGGCCGCCGCCGGCCTGGCCGCGGTTGCCGCCTCGTTGCGTTACAACTGGTGGCGGCGCAAGGTGCCTGGGGTGCCGGTGCTCCTGTATCACCAGGTGACCGGTGATCTAAAGGACACTCCCCTGCCCAAGCTCAAGGTCTCGCCCCAGGCCTTTGCCCGGCAGTTGGACCTTTTGCAGCGCCGGGGCTACCGCACGGTGACCCTGAGCCAGGCTCTGGGCCCGCACTGCCCCAAAGATGCGGTGGTGCTCACCTTTGACGACGGGTACCGGGATTTCCTCACCAACGCCTGGCCCCTGCTGCAGGAGCGGGGCATGACCGCCACCGTGTTTCTGGTGACCGGCCAGATCGGGGGCTACAACGCCTGGGACGAGTACAAGGGGCTCCCCCGGGAGGAATTGCTGGGTCCCGCCGATGTCAGGGAACTGGCCGCGCAGGGCGTGGAGTTCGGCGGGCACGGCCACAGCCACTGCGAACTCAGCGGCTTGGACGACGCCGAGTTGGCCGCCGAGTTGCACACCTGCTTCGAGGAGCTGTCCACCCTGTTGGACCGGCCGCCCCGGGTGTTGGCCTATCCCTTTGGCAGCTATGACGCGCGGGTGCAAGAGGCGGCGCGAAAGGCCGGCTTCTCCGCGGCTTGCGCCACCGGGCCGGGCATGCTGCAACCAGGGTGCGACCCCCTGGCCCTGGACCGTATAATGATCAAGCGGCGCGACAATCTGATAGACTTCTCCCTGAAGCTGACCCGCGCCCGAAGCAGCATCTAGGAGCCAAATTGATCAAACTCTCGGCGGCCATCATCATTCTCAACGAGGAGGCCAACCTGCCCCGCTGGCTGGCGGCGGTCAAGCAGGTGGCTGATGAGGTGGTGGCGGTGGATTCGGGCTCCACTGACGCCAGCCTGGAGATACTGGACGCGGCCGGGGCCCGGGTGGAGCACCGCGACTGGAGCGGCTACGCCGACCAGCGCAACTTCGCCCACGGGCTCTGCCAGGGCGACTGGATCCTTTGCCTGGACGCCGACGAAGTGCTGGACGCCGAAGCCATCCGCACCCTGGGTGAGTTCAAGGCCGCCCCCCCGGAAAACTACGCGGCCTATGAACTGCCCTCGCGGCTGTGGTTTTTCGGCCAGTGGCTCAAACACGGCGGGCTCTACCCCATGTGGAAGATAAAGCTCTACCAACGGGACCGGGGCCGCTGGGTGCGGGCCGACGTGCACGAGCGGGTGGAGGTCAACGGCCCGGTGGGCCGCCTGGCGGGCGCCTTTTACGACCACTATTCCTATGACAGCGTAGCCGACTACCGAACCCGCCGCCGGCGCTACTCGGCGGCGGCGGCGCGGCATATGCTGGCCACGGGCAAAAGGGCCGGCCGCCTGAGCGGCGCGGCCCACGCCGCTTGGAACTTTTTTCACCGCTACGCCTTGCGGCTGGGCTTTTTGGACGGCAAAGTGGGCTTTTTGGCCGCCAGGCTGGAGGCGGGTTACACCTGGCACAAGTACGCCCAGTTGGCCGATTTGCGGCGGGAAAACGCTTCCTGACCCATCCCCGCTCCCGGGGTAGTAATTTAAGCTTGACAAGGACTTATACTCTAAATAAAGTACCCGAGACTCGGTAAGTATAAGTGCAGCCCCCCGCATCCGGCCAAAGATAGATAACCGGCTTTGCAGGCTTGAGAAATGGCTTTTGGGGCTGTGTGGGCAAGGGCCGCCACGGGCCCCAAGTTTTTGCCCTTTTAAGTGCCAAAAGGCACAAGGTAGCCGGGCCAGTTCAAAGCGAACGGGCATCAGCCCTGAGAATACACAAAGAGAGAAAATACCCCGCCGCCCGCGGCGGGCGCCCCGCTTTGGGGCGCAGTTAACAAGCGTAAGGAGGCTTAGTAAATGGCACTTATCAAACCCCATGGCGGCGGAAACCTCAAGCCGCTGTACGTAATGGACGACAAACAGCGCGCCGACCTGGCCGAGGAGGCCCTGCACCTGCACTCGATCAACGTGTGCTCCGCCGCGGCCGGCAACGCCGTGATGTTGGGCGCCGGCTATTTCACCCCCCTGGCCGGCTACATGAACAAGGCCGACGCCCTGGGCGTGGCCAAGGAAATGAAGACCGCCGACGGCCTGTTCTGGCCCACCCCGGTGTTGAACATGGTGGACCACGAGGTCAACCTGCAGCCCGGCGACCGCATCGCCCTGCGCGACCCCAACGTGGCCGGCGACCCGGTCCTGGCCATCCAGACGGTCGAGGCGGTGGAGACCTTCACCGACGAGGAAATGGCCCTGATGACCGAGAAGGTCTACCGCACCGACGACATGGAGCACCCCGGCGTCAAGGCCTTCAACACCGTGGGCAAGACCTGCATCTCCGGCCCCATCCAGGTGCTGAACTTCACCTACTTTGAGAAGGACTTCGGCGACACCTTCAAGACCGCCTATGAGATCCGCGCCGACATGGAAAAGCTGGGCTGGTCCAAGGTGGTGGCCTTCCAAACCCGCAACCCCATGCACCGGGCCCACGAAGAGCTGTGCCGCATGGCCTACAACGACCTGGGCTGCGACGGCATCCTGATCCACATGCTCCTGGGCAAGCTCAAAAAGGGCGACATCCCCGCTGACGTGCGCGACGCCTGCATCCGCAAGATGGTGGAGCTGTACTTCGAGCCCAACACGGTCTTGGTCACCGGTTACGGCTTTGACATGCTCTACGCCGGGCCCCGCGAGGCCGTGCTGCACGCGGTCTTCCGCCAGAACACCGGCTGCACCCACCTGATCGTGGGCCGCGACCACGCTGGGGTAGGCGACTACTACGGCGGCTTCGACGCCCAGACCATCTTCACCGAGGAGGTCCCCGCCGACGCCCTGGACATCGAGATCTACAACGCCGACCACACCGCCTTCTCCCGCAAGCTGGGCAAGGTCATCATGATGAAGGACGCCCCCGAGGGCCACACCCAAGAGGACTGGGTGTTCCTCTCTGGCACCAAGGTGCGCGAGATGCTGGGCAAGGGCGAGGCTCCGCCGCCCGAGTTCTCCCGTCCCGAGGTGGCCCAGATCCTGATGGACTACTACCAGGGCCTCGAGGACTAGTAGTCTATCCAGCGCCGGACCCGGTCCGGCCGGGATTATAAAGCCTAAAAGCCCGCCTTCCGCATATGCCGGAGGGCGGGCTTTTTTTGGTTTACGGTCAACAGGCTTGGAATGCAACGGAGGTTGTCCGAT
>JANQFN010000592.1 GCA_028277825.1 Desulfarculaceae bacterium | reverse complement strand
TGCCTGGCTGGTGGGCGGGGGCATCGCTCTGGCCGGGGCCCTGTCCTATGCCGAGTTGGGCTCCAGGCTGCCCGCCGCCGGCGGGGAATACGTGTTTTTGCGTGAGAGCTTCGGGCCCCTGGCCGCCTTCCTCTCCGGCTGGATCTCCCTGGTGGTGGGGTTTTCAGCGCCCATCGCCGCCTCGGCGGTGGCCGCGGCGGCCTATGTGCTGCAGGCAATGCCCGGCCTGTCCGGGGGCACCCTGTTCAGCGCCGGCCTGATAAGCATCTCCGGGGAGACGCTGCTGGCCCTGGGCTTTATCGCCGCCCTGACCCTGGTGCACACCCGCCGGGTGGCCGTGGGCCTGGGCCTGCAAAACTGGCTCACCGCCCTGAAAATATTATTGCTGTTGATATTGGTGGTGGCCGGGCTGGCCCTGTGGCCGGCAAGCGATTCCTGGCAGGCCCTGGAGGCATCCAGCGGGGAGGGCTCCCTGGCGAGCCGGCTGGCGGTCTCTTTGGTCTTCATCTTCTTCGCCTACAGCGGCTTCAACGCCTCGGCCTACTTGGGCGCGGAGATCAAAAACCCGGTGGTGAACCTGCCCCGCTCCTTGCTGCTGGGCACCGCGGCGGTGGTGGGTCTCTACTTTTTGTTGAACCTGGCCTATCTGGCCGCGCTGGGCCCGGCGGGCATGCCCGGGGTCAAGGAAATCGGCGCCCTGGCCGCCCGGGCCCTGTTCGGCCCGGCAGTGGGCGGGGTGTTCAGCCTGGCGGTGGCCTTTTGCCTTTTGTCCAATCTGGGGGCCATGATCATCACCGGTCCCCGGGTGTATTACGCCATGGCCCTGGACCGGGTGCTCTTTTCATCCCTGTCCCGGCTGCACCCCAAAAGCCAAGTGCCGGCCCGGGCGGTTGTGTTGCAGGCGGCCATAGCGGCGGTGATGGTGCTTACCGCCTCCTTTCAGGCCCTTTTATTTTACATCGGTTTTACCTTATCGTTGACTTCGGCTCTGGCCGTGGTTGGTCTCATGGTGCTGCGCAGAAAGAGCGGCGGTCCGCCGGCCTTTAAGGTGCCGGGCTATCCCTACACGCCCCTGGTCTTCGTGGCTGTCAACGGTGGCATCGTGGGCTTTTCCCTGGCCAGCGAGCCGCTGAGGTGTCTGCCCGCCCTGGCCACCATCGCCGCCGGACTGGGCGTTTATTACGCCTTCCAAAGG